>CANOYI010000001.1 GCA_947571515.1 uncultured Clostridium sp.
ATCAATAAAACTTTTAATTTTCTAAGAAAAAATTTTTTATTCGTTACCACTGGAATAATTTACAAAAACTTGACATATCATAAAATATATAGTATACTATAAACAGCTTAAGCAAGATCTAGAATGTTCTTCATGTAAATCAATAAAAATACAGGGAATTCGCTCTTCCCTGTATTTTCATTGTTACTCCTTTTCTATGTAATTTAATATTTTAAGTAATAGAATAAGTTCCACTAGATCTAGCATATCCTTCATCCAAAATCACCTCCTTAGTGAAGGTGTCTTTATTATATAACATTTATTTCGTAATTTCAACATATTTGTAAAATTTTATTCATATGTTTTTTGGTTTGTTCATATCCCAAACGATACAACTCATCAATTTTCTTCATATCTAATAACCCCACTTTATCACTTCTAATTTTCAAAACACAATCAGCACCTTCCATCTCATAATTAGAAAGCTCCCTACATAACAAATTAATAGAACGACCTGCTACCTCTACCAAATTTTTATCACAATTTTGAGCTACTTCATCATCAAAAACAATACTTAATACTTTTTCAGCCCCTAAGGTCTTTAGTTCTTTCCAAGGTACATTTTCACGAATTCCACCATCAATTAGTTTACTATTTTTATAATCACAAGGAGAAAAAACTACAGGATAACTACAACTAGCCCTTACGGCCGTACCAATATCGACATCATTCACATACACAATATGGTCAGAAAAATCCTCTCGAAATTGACAAGAAGTAAAACAAATCACATTACCATTACATAAGTCAACACTTGGTATAACTAGTGGTTTTGAAATATCAGAAACATTAAAAATTCCTTTATCTTTTCCTATTCTATCAATTAGTTTTTCTATTTGCTTGCCACTATTTAATCCATCAATACAAATTTGACCTGTAAAAATTAAGCCTAATATCAGCTTAAAAATATTTAAAATGTCTACATACTTAATCTTACTACAATACTTCTTAAAAATTTTATACATCTCATCTGCTCGAAATCCCATCGCATATAAACATGCAACAATACTTCCGAGAAGAGGTTCCTCCTATGTAATTGAACTTTATGTTACTTTCTTCCATTGCCTTTATCGCACCAATATGGGCAGCTCCTTTTACTCCGCCACCTGCTAAACACAATCCCATTTTATTTTTCATACTCATCACCTAACACATTTTATGAACTTCCTCATTTGTTTAGAAGTTAGAAAAATTGTTACAATTCAACTTTTAATAGTTGATCCCGTTTCTATATTTATTTTTAATACCAAATGCCACCTAGCGGAGAAATTTGCAAAAAGTGGAAACTTGAATTTGCTAAAATCATTGAAACATTATGCTTTTTGTGTTATATTGTTTATGAAAGGTTTATATTATGAATAAAAATTATTATGATATTTTACAAGTAAATAGAAATGCCTCACCTGAAATCATAGAGAAAGCCTATAAAACACTAGCTAAAAAGTATCATCCTGACTTACAAACAGAAAAAAACAAAAAGCAATCAGAAGAGATTTTGAAAGAAATTAATGAGGCCTATGAAACTTTATCAGATTTCGAAAAAAAGCAATCTTATGATGCTTTACTTGCTAAGCAAGAAACACAAGCAACAAGTCAGCCAAATAATGAACCCCATACTACTCCACTTTCAGAAGATGAATTATATTATAAACAGCAACAAGAAATATTACGTCAACAACAATTGTTTCAACAAAGGCAATATCAAAAACAATTACAACGAGAACAAGAATTAGCCTATCAACAAGAGATAGAACGAGCTAGACAAAAGGCTTATTATGACGCTTATATACAAGATTTAAAAAATAGAGGTTATAAAATTCGTTATAAAAAAGGGATAAAAGATTACATAACATCGTTTATATCTCTTATCCTTACAATACTAATCTTATTTTTACTATGGCAAATTCCTTTTATCAAGAATATATTTGTCAATATGTATTTGGAAAATGAAATCATTCACACTATGGTAGATTTAATTTTAAATTTATTTAATAACTCATAATAATAGCAAAAATGTCCCCACTTAATCCCGGAACCAGTGGAGACATTATATTATTTTATGAAACAATTTATTTTGCCATTTCTTAATACATCTATCAATTATAATAAATATAATTGCGAAAATTATTATTTCGCCAATTAAGGCAACTAAAATATTAATATCTTCAAATATATTTGCTATATACATCAAAAATATTACGTTCACTATCATCAAAGCATATTGAAATAATTTATTATCACTTTTTTTCACAACAGAGTATTCTGTGTCCCAATCCAAGTTTGGTCTTCTTAAATCTACTACTAGCATTAAATAACTATTGATAAAGTTAATGAGAGTAGCTATGATAAATATCATAAATAAATATAAAATATTAATACTTGGTATTAGGTACCAAATCATGCCTAATACTACTACGGAAACCAGTAAATTGAGCATAACTTGTGGGACATTTTTATATAAAAACTGTTTATATAATGTAATGGGAATATATTTCATAAAGGTTGCATTTTTCCCTTCTCTTGAAATAGCAGTTAAGGAAATATTAGAGATGGAAAATAATACTTGTAAAACAATTAATATGTCACATACTGCTTCTGTATTAAATGTTAATTTCTGTAGAGCATTACTGATAGTTTCATCTTGCATTACTTGCATGATAATTGGCAATAAAACAATGATTATAATAATTCCTGTAATTAAAATAATTACAACAGGAAAGATACATTGCATAAGAAAAATGGGCTCTCGTAATAACATTTTTAATTCTTTTACCATATAAGAAGTTCCTTTTTTACGATATTTGGTACTTTCCCCTATGGTGATTAATTTCTTCTTTTTCTTACTATAACTAATCAAATTTCTTAGTATATCTTTTAGATATGTTGCTTTTCCTATTAAAATAAAAATTCCTACACCTATCATATTATAAATAAGTAATTGAGTAAAAGATAACACCGCTTTTATATTAGCTGGATTTGATAAAATAAATATACTTGGATTAACAATTAAAAAATATTTCCCAACTTCTTCTGCTTTTTGTCCCAAACTACTAAATTGTTCTATGGCTTGTTCTTCATTTTCTATCCTAAATATTCCTTGTAATGCTTTTGCTTCTAAAATACAGACCAATGTTATTAGCATTACTGTTATTATAATTTGAAAAACATCTTTATTTCTGATAAATCTTGCAAATCGCATAATCAACAGCATTAAAGTACTAACCGTTGTTGCCAATAAAATTGGAAATATTGCTAAAATAATTATTTCCCATATAAAAAATGCAAAGTAGGAATGGCTTAATAATCCATATAAAGTAAGAGGAACCAATCCAAAAATACCTTCTGACACATATAGCATACATAATAAAGTATTAAGTTTAGCTAATAACAATTCTACTGGTTTTAGTGGCATAGGGAGAACCTTTTCTATATCTTTTGAAAAAAAGAATATATTAGCACATACTAATATCGTTTGAAATAATAATAATACCACTAAAATAAAAAAATATAAATTCAAAAATATTTCTGGTTGTTCACAATCCACTAAAAATGTGATAATTTGATAACTAATATAAGTAATTCCCAAAAAAACGATGGTAATTAGCCAGAAAAACATGGATTTTTTATTAAATTTCTTTTTCTCTTTATCAAAAATAGCAAGATTTTGATAAAATTCTTTAATAAATACATTGGTTAAACTAATTATTTTCTTCATTTCTCTTCGTTATCTCCATAAATAATTCTTCCAAAGAAGCATTTTCTTTTAATTCTTTCTTCATTTCCTCATGGGTTCCTACAAAAATCAATTTACCATGATTGATAATGCCAATCCTATCACACATCTTTTCCGCAATTTCTAATATATGAGTTGAAAAAAATACGCTATTTCCTGCTCTGGCATGTTCTCTCATTTTATTTTTTAAATGAAAAGCCGCTTCTGGATCTAAACCAGTAAGAGGTTCATCTAAAATCCAATTTTTAGGATTATGTAATAAGACAGATACAATTACAATCTTTTGTCTCATGCCATGTGAATAACTTTGAATTTTATCATTTAAAACTTCATAAATACCAAATTCTTTGGTTAATTCTTCTATTTTCTTATCTCTTGTTTGTTTTGTTATTTCATAAATATCAGCAATAAAATTTAAATATTCAATCCCTTTTAGCTTTAAAAACATATCTGGATTATCTGATACAAAACCAATTTGTTTTTTTGCTTCTATCGGCTGTTCCGTAATACTTTTTCCATCTACTAAAATGTCCCCCTCGTCTATGTTTAAAATACCTGTCATCATTTTTATGGTTGTAGTTTTTCCTGCTCCATTTGGTCCTAGAAAGCCAAATATTTCTCCGTCTTTTATTTCTAAATTAATATTTTTGATGACTTTTGTTCCTTTTTTATAGGATTTCGATATATTCTTTATTTGTATCATAAAAAACCTCCTAATTTTAAAGGTATTATATAAGATCTGCTTAAAATATGCAAGAGGATTACACCTATATGTAATCCTCTTATCATTATTCTATACTAAATGACATAACAAAATCAGTTCCTTCTTCTAATTTCATAATAACTGTTAATATTTTGCTTTCTGCTGCACTACTACTATTCTCTTTTATTGTAGTTCTATAAATATAATAATTTCCTTCTTGTTTTATATCTATATTAGAAGCATTCAAATTATAATAAAAGAAATTATTTTGTACATATTCTTTAAATTGCTCCAAAGTACTAAAGTTATTATTTTTAAAAGTATCATCCAATAACGCATACGCATGCCTATAATCTCTAGTATTTATCATCTGCAAAAATATATGAACATTCGATTGTACTTTATTTTCATCTTTTAATTTGCTATAATTTTGTGCATAGTCATCTACTTTGATGGTATAATTATCTAACTTTATTGTGTAATTCATAACGCTTGTTGCATCTAATGTATAAGAATTATTATACGTATCTACTAATATATATTCTGTATAATTTTCATAATGATCGACTGAATATTTAGATAATATACTATTTTCTATAACTTCTCGATATTCTTTTACATATTCTTGATATTCACTTAAAGTTGGAAATCTTTCTTCTTTATATTCTTTATTTAACAAAGAATAGGCTTTTTCTGTATTTTGTAATTCTAATTTAGAAAATTGTTCTAAGTAAATTCGGCACATCTTTTCATCTGATATTGTTGTATATTCAAAAGCATTTTTACCATTATCTTTAATTTCTTGCATTTTTGTTTCTAAGTTAATTTTATCAATATTATCATACTGATTATCAAGTTCCTCTATTAAAAATGTCATATTTTCTATATCTACTCTAACAATAAAATATACTTCTTTATTGTTTTCTATTGTTCCATATACAGAATAGCTAAATATAGTTTCTCCCTCTAAAATATTTATGTCGATAGCATTAAAATTTTTATCAATATTATTTTGTATACAAGCTTGTATTGAAAAAAACTTAGTTGGATCTCTTAACTTTTTTGGTACATATTCTACTTGTTCATCGCCTTCTATGAAATCACTCTCTACATTTACTTCTGAACTATTTTTACTTACTATATATAGTCCTATTACACATATACAACATATCACAATAACAATAATAAGTATCATTCCAATTTTCCTTTTAAGGTTATCCATATGGTTCCTCCTAAATTAATAATATTGTAAAGCATAAGTAAAGCTGCTTACACCTCTTGAAACTTTAACAACATCCCCTGTATGAGGTGCGTGTATATATTGATTATTGCCTATATAAAGACCAACATGTCCATCTCTCCATAAAATATCTCCGTACTCTAGCCTCTGTTACAGATACTAATTTCTTTGCCCCTTTCTTTTGGTCTTCAGACACACGTGGAATTGATATACCTGCTTTTTTATAGCACCATTGTGTTAAACCAGAGCAATCAAAAGTATTTGGTCCCGTAGCTCCCCATACATATGGACAACCAAGTTTTTCTCTAGCCGCTGTTACGACAGTTTCCCCTGTTTTACTTGTAACAGAAGATGTTGATGTATCAATTCCAGCCGCTTCAAACATTTGAGTCATATATCCCACTGTTGTATCAATCCAGCCACCAGGTGCTCCAGCATTTTCACAATATCCAGCAAGCCCAATCGCAGAAACGGAATAATTTCCAGCAGCAAAATAGTAGGAAGAACTTGGATTAGCAATAAATTTTCCAAAAGCTGCTATTCCTTCTTTATCTGATTCATAAATCCTCCAGTTATATGTATGGGTAACACCGTTTTCATCAACTCTTGAAGTTGTTTTATATGGTCCATCCGTTCCTGTCATATTAAACCAGTTTTTGCAACCATCTGTTGCATGTCCTGCTCTACCTGCACTTGTCTCTGTAATAGAAACTGCTGCTGCAAACACAGCATTTACTTTATATTGTCTTTGCATATCTAAAAATTCTTGTGCATGTTCGATTAATTTACTACTTCCAGAATATCCCGCAAATGCCTTTTTTAAAGTCTCTACATCATTAATTACAATGTCTGGCGATGATTTATCAATATGTACGACATAATCACCATCTCCCACTTCTGTTAACGTACCTGGATAAAATATATTAAAATCATATTCTTTCACACCATAACTAGTTCCTGTTGCTTTGTATAATAAATATCTTACTAAGTCTGCCATATTAGCTGTACTCTCATTTGTTTCTATAATTTCAAATAGCCATTCACTAACATCTTTTATATTACTTTTATTTTTTCTATATTCATATTTATTAAAAATTGTTGAAAAATTTTCTTCCTCTGCTTCTGGATCTGTTTTTTCTTTTATGGTTGGTGTCCCTTGTGTATATTCTTGTGTATTAACTTTATTTGTTACTGTATCAGAAATATTAATATATTTATTATAATATTCTACTTTGATTTTTTCATTAAAAATAACAGGTGCAAAAGGTGCAAATTGTGTAGTTCCATTTTCCATATCTGTAATAAAATCAGAAGGCTGACCAGTTAATTCTCGTATTTTTTTCTCTAATTCTTCTTTTTTGGCATTAATATGTCCACAAGTATAACTATCTCCTATACTATCAGGGTTTTGTTTATATTCTTCATCGTCTTTTTTTACCTCTTTTGTGGTCGTCGTTTCTTTTGGTGCTACATATGTATAATCATTTTGATAATCCACAATCCATGTGTTAGCTCTCGTTAATGCTACATCAACTGTATTGGTTTGCGTAATTACTGTTTTGGTTGTTTTATATTTTTCCTCTTTATGTGGTTCATGTACATCATTTTTAATACTATCTGCAAGCGATTCTGCCTTACAATTTGCTATAATATCTGCATTGACAATTGCTTTCGTCCTTTGTGTATAATTCCATTCATCAACATCTGTATTGACTGTTAAATTATCGTGAATCGTTATTTGTATATCACTACCATAAACCAAATCTGCTAATTCAAAAACAAAATCTCTATCTTCTCCTACTACTAGGAAAGCCCATAATAAATCAAAAGGCATCGTATAGTTTTTGATTACTTCTTCATAATTTACATTAGTAGTTGTCATCGTATATTGTGTTTGACTACTACCTTTAACATTAGGATCGTTTGTCGTAATGGTAGTGTCTGTTTGTTGCCATGTTGCTATAACAACTGTATATGAAGCTTTAGCAGTAGTTTGTTCTGTGGTAACTTCATCGTTATTGGTCGTTTCTTCTGTTGTGCTGTCATTACTATCATTCTGATTATTATCATTAGATTCTGTATCTAAAATTTTAGGAGAACCTGATTGCCATCCCCATCCTAGCCATCCTGGCATTTCTCCTGTAATGGCGGTTGGATTTTTTTCTTGCCATGCTATCCATTCGTCCAAACTTTGTGTCCTAATAAATCCTATATTGTCCATAACCATGGGAATGCCATTAATATCTTTACCAATATAAATACCAACATGTCCAGCAGATGAACCACTTCCTGTACCATAAACAGCTGCTCCAATTGGTATATTATCTTTACTAGTAGAAACACAATTATTTTTAAAAGCTTCATATGCTGTAGCATAAGATGCATTTCCTAATCCTGCTTTTGCATATACCAATCTAACCCATTTTTGGCACAAATCTGCTCCTGGTGATCCAATTTCTTTTGCTGCTTTAACAATTGCATCTGAATAATCAGTTTTCATGTCATTTGTTGTATAATTAGAAGCTGTATCACTATTATTACTAGTACTTTGATTTTTACTTAAAGTAAAATGTGTTAAAGCTTGATTTTTGTAATATTCATTTCCTGTTTGTGCATATAATTCTATCCAGTCATAAAATGTATTTGAATCGACATATGTCATTGTTGCGGTATGATTATTTGAATCGGCTCTTTTAAACTTGATAATTCCTTGCAGTGTGTCAGGTTCTTCTTCAAAAATCTTTTTCCAATCAATGGGAGTATCGATCTCATTTTCAGGTCGAGTATCTGGATATTGTGTTACAATCTCTGCTTTCATTAATCTAGCTAATTCTTCTGGACTATCTAAATATTCGTCAACTCTACTATTACTTTGTATCATTTTGTCCCATAGCTCTTGTGTAGTAATATCACTACTAAGTGTTCCATCACTATTTATAGAAACAGCATTTGTATATTGTCCTACTGCATAAGGTATACTACTCCAATCACCTTCATCATAAGTTCCATCATCTACTGTTAACCAATATACTACACTTGGTAATAGAATAATAAGAAAACATACCATAACTAGAACTATTAATAGTATTTTTTTGAATCTTTTTCCAAATTTTTTGAAAAATTTTTCAAGCGTTTCTTTTGCTTCTTCCATATACTCACCTCGATTCTTACTCCATTTTTCTATTATACATTAGCTTTAAATTCCATTTTTTTATTAATTTGTCCTTCTTTATCATATATGGTTAAATCAGAAAAAACAACATATTTTATATTTTTGGTAGATACATAAGTACTATAAAATTTAATGGTCACTTCTTTTGTTTGCCCTGATGGTATTGTTAACATTGGTTCTGTTAGCTCATGACTATATGAAGAATATCGTACTTCTTTACTATCTTCTATTGCTAAGGTTTTTGAATCAAATCTTCTATCTAATAAAATAGTGTCATCTGTATCATTGGTAACTTTTATTGTGTATTCTTCGTATTCTCTATAAGTATTTTTACTAATCACTTCCATACTAATATCATCGTGTATTGTTGTTTTATTAATTGGAGCATATCCAATATAATTATTAATATTCAATTTATAATTATCATCCACTTTTACGACTGTAATATAATCTTGCTTAGAATAGCCATTGTTACTTTTACCAGTTGCAAGTATATTATCTACTATACTAACTTTATAGGTATTTCCTACCCAATTTTCGATACTACAAGTCTTATTTTCTCCATTGAAAACATCTTGCCAATAGGATTGCTGAAAATTTTCTAATGTACCATACATTTGCATTTTACACTCATCTGTTAATAAGTCATAAGCTTTTTGTAATTCTTTTTCATTACAGTATGTAAAAAAATCATCAATAATACTTGTAACATTTTGTAATTGTTCTTTTGACACGCTTTCACCTGTAATAACAGATTTTTTGGTAGTTAATGTTGTTGTGTTAGTTGTCTCTATTCGTGTATCATTATTATTAACTATTGGTACTTTTGTATTATTTTTATTGTATGCATTGCCAAATAATTGCAAAAATATAAAAGCAGAGGCTATAATTATCGCCATCCCCCATATCTTCTTTCTGTTTTGATTATAATATCGTATTAGATGATTCATAATTATTTCCTCCACTCTCTAAGTTATTCCTTAAATTTAAATAATTTTTCAATTTGATCAAATCTGTCAGTAGCAAATTGTTCTTTATCTTCCTTTCTAACTCCTGCTTTTTCTGCCATATTACTAATTCTCGCTGCCCAATCATTTCTGTTCTTTTCATTCATTTTGTATGGACTGCCTCCCATCATATCTCCCAATTGAGATACAGCAATTGCTTCATCAATATTTCTTACTACGCCTTCTTCTTGTAATTTATGCATTGCTTTCATTTCCTTTTTATCTGTAATACCATTTTCTAGATATTTATCAATTTCTCCGCTTCTGTACATTTTTTTAGCTTCTTTTATTCCTAATTCGTTTTCAAAATATGTTCGATTATCTATATCTTTTTTGTAATTTTTTATATAATCTTGCATAGCTTCTTCTTCATATTCACTGCCATTCTTTGCGTCATTATAAGCATCTTTATATTCTTGTTTTACATGTGTGTTTTTTACAGATCCTGAACCTATCGCAAATCCACTTGCTGCTGCACCAGTTCCCATTTTTGCAACATTACCTATGTCACCAGTAGCTGCTCCTATTGCCACTCCTGCTCCTGCTGCTAATGCTCCTACCGCTACGCCAGCCATTCCTCTTCCAGCCATTCTAATACCTTTTCCTGGTAGTTTTTTCATGTTCTGTAAGGCTTGTCTTCTTGCTGTTCTTCCTACCATTCTAAGTGCATGAGCTCTTCTTCCTATTGCTCTTTTAATTTTCCTTTTCTTTGGTGGTCTCTCAGGTATGCTTTGTAAGTTTCCATTGATAGGATTACTTAAAAATTGCAAATTTTCACTTCTACGATTACTAGAAGGGTTCAAATATTCTCCTGCATCATTCCATGCATCTCTTAATCCTTGATATTTTTCATCATCTTCTCCGCCAGTTCCTAATGCAAAATCTCCATTTCTAGCTTGTTCTAATCCTCTTGGTGTTCCATAATTTCCTGAATCATTTGGTTCTATTCCATCTGCTCCAAGTGCCAAACTTCCATCTCCTGCTTGTTGTATCCCCCTTTGTGTTGTATCATCTCCTGAAGCATTGTCTTCTGTCCCAGATGGCAAATTATTATTGTATTCAGGTTGCTGTTGTTCTTCAGCCAAATTCCTTGATTGACTTTCAGATAAATTACTTTCATCATTGTTGTTTAAAAAGGCATCTATTGGATTAGATTCTCTTGGCATTGGAACTTGACCAGAATCAGAATCACTTCCTTTTGAACCTCCATTTTTACCATCATCCTTTCCTCTTGGGCCTTTATGAAGTAAACTATTTAATGCTGTAGAAGCCATCATTGCCGTTGCTGTTCCTGTTCCTGAAGCAGTCTGAGCTTTTTCAAATCCAAATAGGCTTCTTAATAATTTCTCTGCTGGTAGCATAAATCCAATCGCAACTATACTATAAATCACATTTTTTCCCATCATTTCAAATGAAGATGTAATTAAAATATAATATAACAATAAATGCATTGGCTGTATCAATAAGTTAAATATGTACTCTTTTAACCATTTATTAAACCCCTGTGCTTGCCCATCATTTAATTTATCAATACAATAAGTGAGTGCTACCATTGGTGCTATTATAGTCAAAAAAGCCATATATAACAATCTCTTTAAATAAGTAAATGTAAATGTTAATGTAAGTATTGTAAGTGTTAAAAACATGATAGCTTCTCCAATATATTGCCACCCCTGTGAATTCATCTGCGATTTCAATCTTAAATATCCCATTAAGTTAGATGGCCATACATATCCTTGTTTTGCATCATTTGGGTCTAGTCGTAAAGTTTCTTCCATTCCCAAATCTTCTAAATCATCTTCTATGAGGTTTGTATGTGGTATCCAAACTGCATATTTGCCATTATCTATAGAAGTACCAACAGTATTTGTTATTTTATTTACTATGGTAACAGAAAACGCCATAATGTAATGCATTAAAAACAATAAACAGAGTCCTGTAAACCAATCCTTTAACATCGTTAGATATTTTGCTTTATCCGATGCCACACTAGATAATAACATTCTTATTCCAATATATACTAAAATTGATAGCATTAACACTAAACATATATTTCGAATAGCATTATACCAACTACTAATTGTTTTTTGTAAAAATTCTGCGGAGTCTTGTTTAGATGTTATAAATCCTTTTGTGTCCTTATTATTATCTCCATCTGTATCTAACTCTTCTCCCTCTTCATCTTCATAATAGTGATAAGTTAAAATCCTATTTCCATCTTCATCTTGTTTTGTTGCATCCTTAATCGTAATAGGTTCTCTAAAAAAATCAACATTAAATAGTAATATCTTACCTTTAAAAATCTCTTCTGGGCTATAGGAATATAATGGAAAGTATAGCTTAGCTGGCAAAGCATTTTCGTCAATATGTGACATTATTGCATAACTAGTCTCATCTTGTAATTTTACAATAAAGTTAGAACCCAAAAAAACACTACTTGCTATTGAAGTCACTGCAAGAATAGCAAAAAAAGCAGCTACTCCTCCTGATAATACAATTGCACCAATAATAGCTCCTACTGTTACAAAAACTGCAAATGCAGCCTTTAGAAAACTCCAAAATGTACTTTCATTATCTACTAATATTAATGACTCATCTACTCCCATAATAGAAGAATGAAGTACATTTATAATTCCGTCTCCCACTGTTACAAGTAAAGAGAAGATAGGCTTTAATAATTTTCCTCCTCCTTCTAATACGTCACTATCACTGTCTGCATGAACTGGCTTCATAACCACAACATTAAACAACAAAACAATTAGCAATGTCATCACTATTTTCTTCCATATACTTTGATTCGTAAAAAATTTCATAAGGTATTAACCTCCCACATTTAGTTCGTTCTTTTTTTCGCTAATTGATTCAAGTTTGTTTCCACAAACTCAAATTCCTTTCTCGTTGGTACAATCTTCAAAATTGCTGTATCAGAGCCAACTTTTAATAATCCCTCTCCTCTTTGGCAAGTTACTAAAAAGTTAGCCTCTCCTTCAGAAAGTTTAAACACTTCTTTCAAATACGCAATTTCTGATTTATCTTGTGCTAAAAACAATTTGGTATCAGAAGATGTCAAAACTACTTGTGCTTCTTGTTTTTCATAAAAATCTTGAAATCTTTGTGATATAATAGCAAGAGACACATTTCTTTTTCTAGCACGTCTTGCCATTTTATTCAAAAAATCTACCGCTTCTGGATAAGGAAGTAACATCCAAGCTTCATCCACAAGTACTCTTTTTTTACTAGCTTTGCTTTTATCTTCACTATTTTTCTTAACAAATTTCTCCCAAATCCAAGAAAGTAATATTTGTTGTGCCAAAGGTCTAGCAAATCTCTCTTCTAATTGAGAAATATCTAAATTAATAAATGGTGCACCATCTAAAAGGTCAAAAGTAGATTGTCCATCAAAATAAGCCATTTGTCCGTCATACTCTCTAATGTATTGTTTCATAACTTTTAATAAGTAACTATAATGATATTGATAATCAGGATTTTCATTCTCCTGTGCTTTTGCTTGAATTCTTCGATACCAACTTCCTATCGTTGGCATTGCTTTCTTACGCTTTGTCAATATACCGCCTCTTGCAATATTAGCTTCGTTCGATTGATACAAACTATTTGGATTGCTTGTAATACCAAGAGCTGCATATTCTTCTGCAACAGATTCCGCTATAATTTGTTTCGTAAGCTCATTTACTTCTGTACTTCTTGTACTACCTTTTGCCATTGTAAGCAAACCTTGCGTAACATCCTCTACTTTGTTTTCTATGTTTAATACCGTTCTTTCTTTTCCTGTTATTTCATCTTTTATAGTTTCTGTTTCAATATCAAATATATTAATAACTGTTTGTGAAGTAGGACTAATCACTACATTGATCCCACCCAAACTTTCTGCCACAATGGTATATTCTCCTTCAGCATCTAATGCTAAGCTTTCAATTCCCATCAATACAGAAGAACGTGAAGCTAATGTTTTCATGGTAACTGATTTACCCGCTCCTGACTTTGCAAAAATAACCATATTGTAATTCGTAAGAGAACTATGGAAATTATCAAACAAAATTGGGGTTCCTGTCTGTTTGTTAAATCCTAGCGGTACACCAGAAGGATGTCCAATTTCTGAAGTTGTAAAAGGAAATACTGTTCCCATAGAACTTCGATCAAAGGTATGCATTTTTTGAACTTGGTCTTCCATTAATGGCAAATTAGATTGAAAAGCTTCTTCTTGAATGCCCCATGCCGTTTTTATTCCTACTAATGTTTTGGACATTTCTGTTGCTAACATTTTAGAAAATTTGTCTAAATCTTCTAATGTATAAGCAAATAAAGTAGATACTACAGATGCTTCATACAATTTATTAAATCCTGCTGCTATTTCATCTCTTAATTGCTCTGCTTCAAATCTTTTTTGTGCTATCGTACTTTCTCTATTGATATTTCCTTTGTCCATAGCCACAATTCTTTCTGTCTCTAATTCATTAATAACTCTATTTAATTCATTTTGTGATCTCTCTTCTTTAATTGGATTGATATAAACAGAAGTGTTAATATCTCCAAATAAATACATGTCTCTAAATAACTCTGGAAATGTACACATTCTAGGAAGTGTGGAAACAAAGAAACTTCTTGCATATCTTTTCGTATTAGAAATAATCTCTAAATGGTCAATATTAGATACATCCACACCAGATGGTGCAATTAAATCTTTTATCGTTTTACCTTGTAAGAAATTATCTTTATTTTCTTCATGATATTTTCTTCTTTCTTCTTCTTGTTGCTGTTTCTTGCTTTTCTTCATTCTTTCTTCCTCCTTTTCTTGCGTTTTTCTTATCTTCTTCATCTATTTTCTCTTTTGCTCTTTGGGCTGTTTCTGTTCCTACTAGTTCTTCGTTCTCATCAATTATCATTTTAGCCATTTTACTAATGAGTGCTTGTAAATCTTGCTCTTTCTTTCTTACTTCTCTTTCTTTTTCACTTTCTTCTGTTGCTTCTAATAACTTCTCGTTTGCTTTTCGAATTGCTTCTTCTTCTATTCTTTGGTCTAATACCTTCATTCTCTTATCTAGTACATCTGGTGCGGTTACATATAACTCATCATATCTCGCATTTAATGCTTGATCTAATTGGTAAATATCTGCGTCATCTCTGTTGTATGCCATATATAATAATTCTGCTAATTCATTTGAGTTTAAAATTTTGCTTTTTATACCACAAACATATAAAGAAGCAATTGCTGATTGACATTTTGTATATAATTCATTAAATGCGATATCTCTTATTTCTGATTTTGCAACATTTTGATTATTTATTTCTTCTGGTGTATAAGCAATTATGATGTAATAATGCCTTCTTAAAATATTCTTATTTAAGTTCATTCTTTCTGTATTATTAATAATATCCTTTCCATATTCATATAAATTTCTCTCTTTTATTACTTCCATTCTTTCTCTTGCAAGTTGTTGTTCTGTATATTGCCTTGAATTAGCTTTGGCATTATATTCCATTTGTTTTTTTGCCAATCTGTTTTCAATTACTTTTAATTTGTCTTTATATTGAGCAATACTAGCTCCCAAGTTAATAGTTCTTGATTGTGTATAAATTTGTATTGGATGTTTTAAAGTATTTAAAAATTGTAAAAAACCTTGTTCTACACTGTTTTTCTCGACATTTGACATTAAATCATAATTAATTCCTTGACATTCTATAACCATCAAATATCTAGTACCATTTTTTCTAACAATCATATCATCTTCTATTTTATCAAATTTCATAAATGAGAAAATAGACTCTTTGCTATATTCAACTTGCCCTTTTGTAGGAGTTGTTTGTTGTTTTTTTGCATTAACTGAAATATCTTCTTTTAATCTCTTTTTATTTTTATTGTCTTTCATTTTTAATACTATGTACACAATAGAAAGGAAAAATAATACTCCAATCATTACGCATAAAATGATACTTAATAGGTTTGTTATTTGATCACTGTTCATCTTTTGCTTCCTCCTTTTTATATACATAGATTTTATTTTTCTTTTGTTTAAATTTTATGGCTCTTTTTATAATGTCATCTATATTTTCTCCACCTGTTTTTTCTGTAAATTCAAATTTTTTTGTGTCTGGAATTTTAAATGTTCCAATTGCAAAACCAATTAATCCAAAAATTGCTGTTATGATAATTCCTAGCATTTGTAATCCTAACATATTGAATATAAAATAAAATAGTAAGCCTGGCACAATTCCTATCGCTGTATACATTAATCCTTTCATAGAAAAAATGTATAATATTCTACCTTCGCCTTTATAATTTCTAGGTATTTCATATGTTCTCATATGTTTTCCTCCTTTGCCTAATAGCTATAATAACCCTATTTTTAACTACTATCTATTATAGCAGAAAAAGGAGATAATTGTAAGTATTTATCCTATTTTTGCGAATATTTAATATATTTGTAATATTGTATTAATACTACTGTAATATAAAACAAAAAAACAAGAAATCGTTTTTATCTCTTGTTTTTTTGATACTAATTTTATATGTACTAAATTTACCTTTTACAGTATTATAGTGATTATACTTCTATTATTTTAAGAAGTTGTATGCAATATTTGCAATGGTAGATGCACCAAATATTAATACAGCACCTATGGCATATGGCAGTAATGTTTTCTTGTATTCTGCTTTTTCTTCTGCACTACCTAACATATATTTAATACCCAAAACCACTAAAATAATTACTGACAAAATAATTCCTGCTGTTGTTAAAACACCTAAAACTTTTCCTCCAAATGTCTGCATTTCATCAACTGCTTCTGTTTTTGTTGTCGTTACATTTAATGGTGTAAAACCCAAATCATCTGCAAACACACTAGTTGTTGTCATTACTAACATTAGCATTGTTAAAATAATTGTTAAAATTTTAACGACTTTGTTCTTTTTCATATTATTTCCTCCCTTGCTAAATAATTTTTTATATCGATCTCCTTAACATCATAAGGAACTTTAATAACAAATTCAATACTATTATATCATATTTTTTTGCAATTTACAAATCTTTTGCAAAGAGATATATAATTTGTGCTATAGTTGATGCTCCAAACAGTAATACAGAGCCTATTACATATGGCATTAACGTTTTTTTGTATTCTGCTCTTTCTTCAACACTGCCTAACATATATTTTATTCCTAATATTGCTAAGGCAATTACAGATATTACTACTCCAATTTCTGTAATAACAGAGAAAACATTATTTCCTGTGTCCTTCAAATCTTTTAAGTCTGTCTGATTTCCTGTTAAATCACTAACACCTAATCCAAAACCATAAGACATTGTTATAGAAAACATCATTAAAACGATCGTTATGAGCACTATTTTTATAAATTTTTTCACTTTTTCCCTCCTTATTCTACCATTTTGCTAATATCGTTACTGCTAGTTTCCAAATTCCAAAAGCTCCAAAGACAACGACACACCCTGCTACATATGGAATTAACGTTTCTTTCAATTTCGCTTTTTCATCAATTCCTGCCATCATAAATTGTATTCCTAGTATCATTCCTACAATTACAGCAACTACAATTGCTATAGCCAATAAAAGATTATAAATAAAGTTAGATGTTGCTTGTAATTTTGTTCCTTCAATCACTACATCTTGACCTTTATCTAAAAAACCTTTTGCTCCACTCATTACATCATCTACTGTGTCAGCTGCATAAGTTTTTGTTTGATTCAGACCGATACCTAGAGATATTACTATAAGCACAATTACGCAAATTATTTTTCTTGTCAAATTAACCACCTTCTTTTTGTATTGTTAAAATAATACTTCTATTATTTTAACTACAAGTGCTAATATATTGGTTATTCCAAACACCATAATAGCACCTATCAAATATGGTCTTAATGTTTTTTTGTAGTCCGCTCTTTCATCTACACTACCTACCATATATTTTATACCTAAAACGCCAAGAACAGAAACTGATAAAATTGTTCCTATTACTTGTATTGCTCCTATTATTCGATTTGCCATATCTTTGATTTGATCTGCATCAAGAGCATATGTTAAAGTACCTGGCTTATACGTTCCAGGATTTTCAATAACATTATAAAACTCTTGTGTATCAACAGCAAAGACATTATTTGTTAGACTAAATATTAATAATAAACTGATTAATGTTATATATAATATTTTTTTCATTTTCTCACATCTTTCTTGTTCCTCATTCCCTATTATATACTATTTTCCTATATTTTTCAACTTTTGACAATAGTATTTTAAAAAATAACATAAAAGTTATGTAATTGTAATATTTTTGTAATGTTACGCTAAATCAAATGTGCTGCATAATTCTCTGTTAGCACTTCTTTGTATACCATATTTTTTATTTAATATGATATATCCTTTTTTATATTAAGTCAATATTCTTGTGATTTTTTCACGTTTTTGAATATTATTTTCGTGATTTTTTCACGTTTTTGTTTTTTAATGTGTCATTTCTAGCATTCAAAAAACACTAGCTAAAAACTAGTGTTTCTAAAAGTATTGTCTTTTTAAAGATACTAAGGATTTTTTTCTTATTTAATTGTAGTTTTCAGCAAGCTCTTCATTATTATTTGTTATATCAGCTATAACATCATTATTTCTATTTTCTAATCGATTAATTGCCTCGTTTAATTTAATAATTTTTATTTGCTCTGCTATATGAGCATTATAAAATCGAGAGAATGTATATGCTGTTGCAATAATCGATACGGCTATTATTACTACCATTGTAAAAATTACTGAACTAATACTTATTTTCAATAATCTTTCTTCTTGCTTTGATCGCTTTTCTTTCATTTTCTTTTGTCCTCCTTATAAAAAACGTTAGCTTTTCTAATTGCTAACGTCCTTTGGCGGAGATGAGAGGGTTCGAACCTCCGCGCCCCTTTCGGGACCTAACTGTTTAGCAAACAGTCCCCTTCACCACTTGGGTACATCTCCATTTTGATAAATAAAAGTTAGACATAGCCTGATATATCTAACTTTTATTATTTGGCGGAGAGGGTGGGATTCGAACCCACGGTACGCTATAAACGCACGCCAATTTTCAAGACTGGTGCCATAAACCAACTCGACCACCTCTCCAAGTGTTAGAATCTGTCGTTCCAACAGTTTCTATCTTAGCATTTTTCTTTTCGTTTGTCAATAGCAATTTCTGGATTTTTTATCATACATTTACATGTATTGCCTTTTCAATTGCCTGTGCTTCTTCCTCTGAAATGGTATAAGTAGATTGACCTTTTTGTACTGGTTTAGCATAAATGTTAGACATTTCCCTTGAATAAATACCATTTAAAACAACTCCATTGTCATTTTCATCTAATAAAGCCAAAGCAAAACTCAAATCGCTTCCTGTATCTTTAAATGCACTATATCTTACAATACCTACTTTTTGAATACATTTGGTTAAATTATACTCTATTTCCTTCACATGTTTAGAAATTTTGGTATTGTGTTTTTCAACCTTTTCTACCTTAGCCATATAAACCTCTAAATCTTCTTCTAAATTATCACTACTTCCTAGTTTTTTCATAAAATTATTATATTTTCGATTCAGACTAGAAAATCTTGCTAACATAACAATAAACCCTATTAATAATACAAACATAATGCCAAACATAACTAACAAAAAAGTATCTGTTTTTATCACTTCCATTAAGTATCCCATATTTATCCTCTTTTCTTATTTAATTAATCCTAAAATTCTTTCTAAATCATCATTTGAAGTGTATTCAATAATAATTTTTCCTCTTCTTTTTCCTGGGTCTAATTTAACTTTAGAACCAAAAAAGCTTTGAAAGTTATCTTCTATACTTTTATATAATATATGATTTCTTTGTTGTTCTTCTTTGGTTTCTTTTGTCTTCGCTTTTTTTTCAACTTGCCTTACAGTTGAACCTCTTTCTAACATTTGTATAGCTGTTTGATATTGTTTTTCTGGATCGGTAATAGCAAGTAATGCTTTACAGTATCCTTCTGATATTTTTCCTTCTTTTGCCATTTCTAATACACGTGGTTCTAAGTTTAGAACTCTAATCCAGTTAGCAACTGTACTTCTTCCTTTTCCTAGTTTTTTTGCCACTTCTTCTTGTGACATACCATATGTGTCAATTAGGGTTTTTATTCCCATTGCTTTTTCTACTGGATTTAAATCTTCTCTTTGCATATTTTCAATTAATGAAATTTCTGAATTTATTTTTTCATTATCTTCTCGAATAATCGCTGGAATTTCTTTTAAACCTGCTAATTTAGACGCTCTCCATCTTCTTTCTCCAGCAATAATACTATAATAACCATCTTTTTGTGTGACTACAATTGGTTGAATTAATCCATATTCTTTGATGGATTGTGCTAATTCTTCCAATGCTTCTTGGTCAAATCTTTTCCTTGGTTGGTCTCTATTTGGTTCTACTTCTGTTATTTTTAAGTTTCTTAAAGTGTCATTTTCTTGGGCTTGTTCTTCTTCTGGTACTGGTCCAAACAAAGCATCTAATCCTTTTCCTAACCCTGTCATTTTTGCCATACGTTATTCCTCCTTTTTTCTTTCTTACATCATGTGTTTCGCCTTTTTGCTCTCTTCATTTATTTTCAAAAATTCTTTTGTAAATTTTATATAACTTTTTGCCCCTTTTGATTTTGGGTCATATTCTGTAATTGGCATCCCATAACTTGGAGCCTCACTTAATCTTACATTTCTTGGTATTACAGTTCTATATACTTTATTATCAAAATATTTCTTTACTTCTTTTACTACTTGATTAGAAAGATTCGTTCTAATATCATACATGGTAAGCAATGCACCTTCAATTTGAATGTTTTTGTTTAAGTGCTTTTTGACTAAATTAATGGTATTTAAAAGTTGCCCTAATCCTTCTAATGCAAAATATTCGCATTGTACAGGAATTAAAACACTATCTGATGCAGTAAAAGAGTTTAAAGTAATTAATCCTAAAGATGGTGGACAATCAATTAAAATATAGTCAAACTTGTCCTTTATTTTCTCTAATTTTTCTTTTAATCTTTGCTCTCTTGACATCATGGATACTAACTCAACTTCTGCCCCTGCCAAATTCATATTAGATGCACATATTTTTAAATTTTTTATGTTTGTGTCTTGTATGGCATCCTTCATTTCTGTTTCATTTACCAATACGTCATAAGTAGAAAATTCTACTTCTTTCTCTGCTCCAAGACCACTGGTTGCATTTCCTTGTGGGTCAGCATCGATTAATAATACTTTTTTACCTTTTCTTGCTAAAATAGTCCCTAAATTAACAGTTGTAGTAGTTTTTCCAACTCCACCTTTTTGATTTGCTACTGATATAACTTTTCCCAATTTTATTGCCTCCATTTTAGTTAATGTTTACTAATGAATTTCTTTTACTTTGTATTACTATCATACAAAAATATATAAAAAAAGTCAATAAAAAACGTAAAATTTATCGACTTTTTTGGTTTATTTTGGTTACTGTTCAGCCCTACTATTTTTTTCTTGTGAAAAATATAAGAGTAGGCTGACCAGTAACTTTATTTTATGGGTTCCTTAGCAGGCATTCCTGGCCTTCTAGGAAATCTAGCTGGTGTATCTTTCATTTTACGAATCACAACAACATTTCGATCTATGTCACTCTTTGGCAATTGAAATTTTTCGATTTCTTCAAGTTTTCCACCCAACAATGAAATAGCATTTTTACTTTGTTGTATTTCTTCTTCTATATTTGGTCCTTTCATACTAATACAAGACCCCTTTAATTTTACCAATGGTAATAAATACTCTGCCAAAGTAGATAAATTAGCCACTGCTCTCGAAGTAGCACAATCAAAGCTCTCTCTATTGCTTTTTTCTCTTCCAAACTCCTCTACACGAGAATGAATTGCTTTTATTTGATTCAATTCTAGTCGAGCAATCACTTCCTCTAAAAAATTAATTCTTTTATTGAGAGAATCTAATAAAGTAACTTCTATATCTTTTCTTATAATTTTTAAAGGAATCCCAGGAAACCCTGCTCCTGTTCCTACATCTATCAAATTGGAACCTTCTTCTATATACTTAGCAATGGTCATAGAATCTATAAAATGTTTTAGAATGATTTCTTCTGGTTCTGTAATTGCTGTTAAATTTATTTTTTCATTCCATTCCAATAATAACTTCATATAATCATAAAACTGTTTAACTTGTTTCTCGTTCAATGATATTCCTATTTCATTAGAATATTCATAGATTATTTTACTAAATTCCTCTTTTAACATAATTTTCTCCTTTATTACATCTGATTACAAACTCTCTTTTAAATTTTATTATATTTTTTACTTGTGACTCCCAACAGCAAACATTCTGTAATTACATAACAGACTGTAATTTGTTGGTCCCCCCCGAATTGTCATTTCGTAAAAAAATAATAAAATTAAAAAACTAAAATTAGATAGATTATCATTTTTGATTTAATTGTTGCAAATAAACCAATAGCACTGACACATCTGCTGGAGAAACCCCTGAAATTCTAGAAGCCTGTCCAATTGAATGAGGCTTGAACTGATTCAACTTTTGTCTTCCTTCTAAACTAATACCACTAATTCTTTCATAATCGATGTTCTCTGGTAAAATTTTAGTTTCTAACTTTTTAAATTTTTCCACTTGAGCTTCTTGCATTTTAATATATCCTTCATATTTTATTTGAATTTCTACTTCTTCTTTCTCTTGTGTCGTCAACTGTGGTCTTTCTAAGTCAATCACAGCTAATTTTTCATAATCTAATTCTGTTCTTTTTAATAGTTCTGACATCTTCGTACCTGTTGATAATTCTGAAGTTCCGTTATCTATTAATAATTGATTCACTTCTGGATTTGGTCTTACAATAGCTTTTTTTAACCTTTCTACTTCTTTTTCAATATTTGCCTTTTTGATTTCAAATTTTTGATATCTTTCATCTGAAATCAAACCTATATCATGTCCTATTTTAGTTAATCTTAAATCAGCATTATCTTGTCTTAACAATAACCTATACTCTGCCCTAGAAGTCATCATTCGATAAGGTTCATTGGTTCCTTTTGTAACAATATCATCAATCAAAACACCTATATATCCTTGTGTTCTGTCTAAAATAAGTGGCTCTTTTCCTTTTATCTTTTGTACCGCATTAATGCCAGCTATCAAACCTTGACAAGCAGCTTCTTCATAACCAGAAGTTCCATTAATTTGTCCTGCCAAAAATAATCCTTCTATTCCTTTATATTCTAGCGAAAGTTTAAGGTTAGATGGATCCACACAATCATATTCAATCGCATAGGCTGGTCTCGTAAACTCCGCTTTTTCTAATCCAGGAATGGTATGATATAAAGCAATTTGTACATCTTCTGGTAAAGAAGAACTCATTCCTTGTATGTACATTTCTTCTGTATCTTTGCCAACTGGTTCTACAAAAGCTTGGTGTCTAGGTTTATCACTAAATCGAACTACTTTATCTTCTATTGATGGACAATATCTAGGACCTGTACCTTCAATCCTTCCTGCATATAATGGTGACCTATGCAAGTTTTGTCGAATTATGTCGTGAGTTTTTTCATTTGTATAAGTCAAATAACACTCTACTTGTTCAAAATCTTTTGGTTGGTTCTCAAAAGAAAATGACTCTATTCCATCATCACCCTTTTGAACTTCCATTTTACTAAAATCAATACTTCTTTTATTAATTCTAGCTGGTGTTCCTGTTTTAAATCGAATTAAATCAATTCCTAATTTTTTCAAACAATCTGATAACTGATTAGCAGCTGCCACTCCATCTGGACCACTTTCCTTGGAGAATTCTCCAATAAATATTTTTCCTTTTAGATAGGTACCTGTTGCTAAAATAACAGTTTTTACTTGATAAATAGCTCCTAGATCTGTTTCAATTGCTGTTATTTTTCCGTTTTCTACTTGAATATCTACAATTTCACCTTGTTTCACTTCCAAATTTTCTTGCTTCTCTAAAGTATGTTTCATTTCTGCTTGGTATCTTTTTCTATCTGCTTGTGCTCTTAATGAATGCACAGCAGGTCCTTTTGAAGTATTTAACATTTTTATTTGTATCATGGTTTTATCAATATTTTTTCCCATTTCTCCACCAAGGGCATCTATTTCTCTTACTAAATGTCCTTTTGAACTTCCTCCTATATGTGGATTGCATGGCATATTTGCAATTGCTTCTAAACTAATCGAAAAGATTAGTGTTTTCATCCCTAATCTAGCTGCTGCAAGAGCTGCTTCACAACCAGCATGTCCTGCTCCAACTACTGCTACATCATATTCTCCTGCTATATAACTCATTTTTTTCTCCTTTTAATAACTTTATTTTATGGATTTGTTCCTCCTATTTTTTCATTCCTCGTGAAACAGAAATCAGTGTTTTTTGGTACCTGTACACATTTTTTACTTATTCATTCCATTTTGTTTTTCTTTTAGTCATTCTCTATTTTTGTTGATTTAACTGCGTTTCATCTTAATTTGTTCTTTAAAAATTATACAAATTGTAAAATTCAACCTATGGTTGTTGCATTATGTAACCCAAACATTTTTCAATCGGTTATAGTTCGTTTGCAACCTATTCTTTTATTTTTTGTAAAATTGATTTTCTTCAATTTGCTCTCAAATCGCCTTTGTTTTAATTTTATTGTTTTAGATATAAAATTATATTACTTTTGTTTTAAACTTTCTTATTTTTGATTTTGAAGGCAAATTTTTGTTGCTATTTTCCTAAACAAAACTTGGCAAAAATTTCATTAATAATATCTTCGCTCACAACTTCTCCTGTTATATTTCCTAAATCTTCCAAAATATCTTTCATAAAAATTGTTATAATATCTAATGGCATTTTTTGTTCTACAGTTTCTTTTGTCTTTTTTACATTTTCAATCGCTTTTGTAATTAAATTCTTATGCCTAATATTAGTAATAACAATTTCATTATCTAAATTAATTTCATTTAATTGAAATAAATCTGATATTTCCTCATATAGTTTTTCTATTCCAATAGCATTAAGTGCCGAAATTTTAATAATATGGTTACTTACTTCTTGAAATCTAATATCATTTTCTTTTAAAATTGTTTCTAAATCAATTTTATTTAAAATAATAATTGATTTTTTATTTTTACTTAATTTCAATATCTCTATATCTTCTGATGTTAACTCTTTTGTACTATCAAAAATACTTATTACTAAGTCAGCATCTTTTGCAATCTCTTTTGCTTTTGCTATTCCTATCTTTTCTACTTCATCTTTTGCTTGCCTAATCCCTGCAGTATCAACTAATTTGATAGGTATGCCATTGATATTGACAAATTCTTCAATCGTATCCCTTGTGGTTCCTTCATATTCTGTCACAATGGCTCTATCTTCTTTTAAAATAGCATTTAAAAGTGAAGATTTTCCTGCATTTGGTTTTCCTATAATAGCTGTTTTTATGCCTTCTTTGATTAATTTTCCATTATCAAAACTTTTTTCTAATCTTTTTAGTTTTTCTTCTACTTGTATTAACATATCTAATATTTGCTGATTTGTAACATCGTCTACATCATATTCTGGGTAATCAATAGCAACTTCTATATTGACCATTACATCTAATATATTTTGCTTAATTTCTGCTATTTGCTTCGATAAAACACCTTTGAGTTGTTTCATACCAGTCTTTGCTTCTCTTTCCGATTTGGCATGAATTACATCAATAACAGATTCTGCTTGCAATAAATCGATTCTACCATTTAAAAAAGCTCTTTTAGTAAATTCACCTGGCTCTGCTAATTCTGCCCCATTTTTTAAACATAATTCCAAAATTCTTTTCACTATTACATTTCCACCATGTGAATTAATTTCACACATATTTTCTGTTGTATAGCTTTTGGGTGCTTTAAAATAGGAAACTAAAACTTCGTCTACAATATCTCCATTGTCTATAATATTTCCGTATTTTATGGAGTATCCTTTTATTTTTTCTATTTTTTGCTTTACTTTCGGTTTAAAAATTTTATCTAAGATAGTAAAACTGTCTTTCCCACTCATTCTTATAATTCCTATTCCTCCAATTCCGTGGAGCCGTAGAAATAGATGCGATTGTACTCATACCTTTTTCTCCTTTTTTATTTTCAACTAATAATATCGTTAACTTAAAGTATAATACATTATTTTTGCAACACCGCATAAGCGACCAGCTAACGCATACTGCCACTGTAACAAGCAAAGCTTTAACAGTGGACAGCAAAACGAGCGATTAGCGAGTGCTATTGGAGAAACCATCCAATTTTAAAATTTATGAGGGTTGCGACACACAAGGTGTAAAAAAATAATGTATTATACTTTAAGTTGATGTATTATTACTTCATAAAAAATATATTAAACTACTAATACAAAAGGAGTCAAAGGTAGTTTACAATTAAATTGTAAAATCCGACCTTTGACCTCCGATTTTATCTTATTAATAATTATTTTTTAAAGAAATTATTATTCTTCTATATGGTTCTTCTCCCACACTTATTGTCTCAACTTTTTTATTTTGTTGCAATCTACTATGAATAATCTTTCTTTCGTATGCTTGCATAGGTTCTAACTTAATAGGCTTTTTCGTTCTAATCACTGTTTTAGATACTTTATCTGCTAAATCTTCTAAAGTTTTTTCTCTTTTTTCTTTATAACCTTCTATATCTAAAATAACTCTAACTTTATTTTCTACCCCTTTACTTGCTATTGATGATAAGATACTTTGTAATGCATATAAAGTTTCTCCTCTATATCCTATTAAATATCCTAATTCTTTTCCTTTTATGTTTACTTTTAAATTTTCCGTTGATTTTTCAACGTTATATGATGTCCCTTCTGGTAGTTTTAAAATAAATTGTTTTAAAAATTGTTCTAAATTTTGTTTCGCTTTTTCTTGTTCTTCTTGGTTTAATTCTATTTCCTTTTTTGCTTTGTTATAATTTGATGTTTTTTCTTTAATTGTCATTTCTACTTTAACTACTCTAGGAGCTAATATACTAAAAAAACTTCTCTTATCTTCATTTTCCAAAACTTTAATATCTACACAATCTTTTGGAACTTTCAATTGTTTTAAACCATTTTCAATTGCTTCGTTTGTCGTTTTTCCTTCAGCAATAATAGTATTTTCCATCGATTATTCCTCCTCATCTTCTTGCTTAATAAAGTGGTCTAATATTAATCTTTCTAAAATCATTAAAATATTATTAATCAACCAATATAAAGCCAATCCTAATGGTGCTACAAATGCAATAGAAATAGACATAATTGGCATCATCCAAGACATCATTTTATTGGTCTGCATAACAGCATCCATTTCGTTTTCACTTTGTTGCCCTTCTATTTCCTTTCCTGTTTCTCCGTCTATAATTGCTTCCTTTTTCTTTTGTTTTTGTTGCATTGCTGTTGTCATTCGAATTGAAACAAAAGATGATAAAATATATAAGATTGGAATAATATAAACGGTATAATCTGACATATTTTGTTGTGGTATTTTACTTAAATCTAATCCTAAGAAATTCATTTGAAGATTTAATTTTTCAATATTACTATCTTCTGGATTCTTCTCTTTTAACCAATTATATTCTCTAATAAGATCAATTTCTGGATATACATTACTTACTTCTTTTCCTTCTTCTTGTAATTGAGAAATATATTTATTGATATCATCTTTTGGGATCTTTTCCATATAAGTAATAGGGCTTCTTACTAAATAAAAAATAGAAAGTAACAATAATAATTGTATAATCGCTGTTAAACATCCACTAAAAGGACTCATATTTTCTGTTTTGTACAAATTCATCATTTCTTGGTTCATTTTATCTGGGTCATTTTTATATTTAAATTGTATAACCTTCATCTTTTCTTGCATTTTCGCACTTTTTTTCATAGTTTTCTGTTGTTTAATTGATAAAGGTAACAATAATATTTTTATAATAACTGTGAATAAAATGATTGCTAGTCCATAATTATTCACAATATTATATAAAAACGATAGTAAATAACCAAAAAAATTTGCTAAAAATTCAAACATGTATAATTCCTCCTAATTTTATTTTAATGGATCATATCCACCTTTTGAAAAAGGATTACATCTTAAAATTCTATCAATTCCTTTGATACTCCCCTTTAAAGCTCCATATTTTTGTATCGCTTGTTTGGTATATTCTGAGCAAGTTGGATAATATTTACAATGAACATTTTTACTCTCTAGCCATACGGATATATGCTTTTGATATCCATTAACTAGCCATATCAGTAATCTTTTCATATAGCTTCCTCTATAATTTTTGCTTTATCAAAAATGATTTTCATATCTTTTTTGATATTTTGAAAATTAGCATTTTTAGTATCTACTTTTTTCTTCCATAAAAATACGATAATATAGCCTTTTTTTAAAAAGTTTTCATAATATTGATAATTTTCTCTCATTAATCTTTTAATATGATTTCTTTTTACTGCTTTTGCTATTTTTACACTAATAGCAATACCTAAATAATTCATATCTTTTTTTTTACTCTTTTGGATAAAGGCTTCTATGTATCTTCCTGAATAGTAATTTCCTTTTGATAAAGCATTCTTAAATTCATAATTTTTCTTCATCATTTCTGTTTTTTTCATTATTCTTTTTTCCTTTCTATCAAGGCAAATACAATGAAAAATTTACTTTTTTACTATCTTTACACTTTAAAAGGTCAGCTTTTAAGACCTTTTAAAGTTAGCAAAATTATGCTGTTAATTTTTTTCTTCCTTTTGCTCTTCTTGCTTTTAATATATTTCTTCCAGCTCTTGTCTTCATTCTTTTCATAAATCCATGTTCTCTTTTTTCTTGTCTGTTTTTTGGTTGAAATGTTCTTTTCACTTTCCCTACACCTCCTAATGATAATTAACGAGTATATCGATTATACAGCAAAAGAATGTTAAAAGTCAAGAGAATTTAGAATTTTTTTATAAATTTATGTTACCTTTTAATTTTTCCACATTTTTTTTTACTTTTATCCACATAAAAAAATTTTTTTCCACAATTTTATTGACTTCTTGTTTATAAATCTGTTATGATTAGAAAGTAAAAAATTATGAGAGATTTTTATTGAAAATACTTAAATTTATGTTCGTAATAATTATGTTTATATTTAAATTTTTTTACAATTTTATCAACACTTGTGGATAAGTTTGTGGACAACTTTATAAGAGAGGATGATTTCTAAAATGACCTTTGATAAAAAAGAACTAATAGAAAAAATAAAAAATGAATTAAGAAAAGAATTAACACAAATTTCGTATACTACTTGGATTGCACCTTTGGAAATTAGAAGTATTGATGGTAACCATATTGTATTTACAACGGTTTCAGAATATCAAAAAGACTTTGTAGAAACAAAGTACAAACCTTTACTTCTAAATACTTTAAGCTTTATTACAAATAGAGATTGGACTTATTCTGTTATTGATTTAGAAAAAGAAGCAAAAGAAAATCAAGGAAAAATGTTAGAAGATAGCAAAGAAGATGTTGATTCTGAAGAAATGAAAGTCAATAATCCAACATTAGATTCAAAATATACTTTTGATACTTTTGTTGTAGGAGAAAACAATAAATTTGCACATGCAGCTGCTTTAGCAGTTGGTAATCATAAACCAGCAGAAGCTTATAATCCTCTATTTTTATATGGTGGAGTTGGTTTAGGGAAGACTCATTTAATGCATGCTATTGGAAATAGAATGATTGAAAATAACAGAAACTGTAATGTTTTATATGTTACTTCTGAAAAATTTACGAATCAACTAATCAATGCAATAAAAGACTATAAGAATGAAATTTTTAGAAATAAATATAGAAATATTGATGTTTTACTAATTGATGATATTCAATTTATTGCTGGAAAAGAAAGAATTCAAGAAGAATTTTTCCATACATTCAATACTTTGTATGAGGAAAAAAAGCAAATTATCATTTCTAGTGATAAGCCACCAAGAGATATTCCTTTTTTAGAAGACCGATTAAAATCAAGATTTGAATGGGGTCTTTTAGCAGATATCTCTTGTCCTGATTATGAAACACGCTTCGCTATTTTAAGGAAAAAAGCTCAAGATGAAAATGTTATTATTGATGATTATATCCTTTCTAATATTGCTAATAAAATTGATTCTAATATTAGGGAATTGGAAGGTGTTTTTAATAAAGTAGTAGCAATTGCTTCTTTAACACATAGTCCAATTACTATAGAACTAGCTGAAAAAAGTATTAACGAATTTAAATATGAAAGTGAAAAAGTAATATCTTCTGATTTTATTAAAGAAACTGTTGCTAAATACTTCAGTATTGATAAAGAAGATTTATCTGGTAATAAACGTTCTAATGATATTGCTTTTCCAAGACAAATTGCAATGTATTTATGTAGAGAAATTGCTAATATGTCCTATCCTCAAATAGGAGCGGATTTTGGGGGAAGAGATCACTCAACAGTAATGCATGGTTGTAAAAAAATAGAAAAAGAAATCAAAGAAAAAAATAATACTAAGTTAATTGTGGATAGTGTGAAAAACATCATCATCGATGGCAAACAACAATAAATAAAACAAAATCTTTTATTTTTTAAAATTTGTGTTTGAAAAAATATTGTTTGTCAAAATATAATTTAATCTGTTCTTACGGAACTGGGACATTGGATATCAACACCCTAATGTTAATAACTTGTGTAAAAGGTGTGTATATCTCAATTTTACACAAATATTGTTGAAACTTGTGGATAATTGACAAAGTTTTCCACTAAGTTATAAACATTCATTTTTTTAGGGATTTCAACTTTCAACAAAGTTTTCCACAGTTTCCACAAGACCTAATACTATTACTACTAATAATATTATATATAATATAAAGGAGGAGCAAAATGAAAATAGTTTGTTACAAGGATACCATCCTAAAAGCTATTAATTCCGTAGTAAAAGGTGTAGCTTCCAAAACTACTATGCCAATACTAGAAGGAATACTAATTCAAACAAATGATAATGAAATAAAATTAACAACCTATGATTTAGAAATAGGAATCGAATATGTTATGGAATGTGAGGTAAAAGAACAGGGAAGTACAGTAGTAAATGCTATCATGTTTAGTGAAATTATTAGAAAATTACCAGATACTGAGATTCATATTTCATTAAATAGTAAAAATTTATTAGAAATTGAGTGTGAAGGTTCTCTATATAAATTAGCAACGGCGAATCCAGAAGAATTTCCTGAACTTCCAAAAATAGAAATAGAAAATTCAGTAGAAATAGAGCAAAATGTTTTAAAAAATATGATAAGAAAAACAATTTTTGCTGTTAGTACAGAAGAGAGTAGACCTATTTTTACAGGATGTTTATTTGAAATAGAAAATAATAAATTGACATTAGTTTCTGTGGACGGTTTTAGATTAGCTTTAAGAAATATTTATCTTAATAAGCAAAGTAATGATTTTCAAGCTGTTATACCAGGAAAAACATTAAATGAAGTCAATAAAATCATATCAGATTCTTTCGAAACGGTAAAAATAGGAGTGGCCAAAAATCAAGCTTTATTTGAAATTGATAATTGTAAAGTAGTAACAAGAATTTTAGATGGTGAATTTTTAAATTATAAAAATGTGATTCCAAGTAATTGGGAAACGAGAATAAAAGTAAATAAAAATAATATCCAAAATAGTTTTGAAAGAATTAGCCTAATATCAGCTTCAGCAGTTGAAAAGGAAAAAAAATATCCAGTAAAAGTACAAGTTGATATAGGAAAAGTAATTATTTCTTGTACTAACCAAACAGGGGATGCAAAGGAAGAATTGTATGTTTCAACAGAAGGAAAAAATTTAGAAGCTGGCTTTAATCCAAAATATTTCTTAGATAGCTTAAAAGCCATAGAAGATGAAGAAGTATATATTGAATTTGGAACTAGTATTTCTCCATGTTTAATAAAATCAATCGAAAATAATGATTATACTTATATGATTTTACCAATTCGATTAAAAGAAGATTAAATAAAAAGCAAAGGTAGAAGAAATTCTACCTTTAAAATTTAAAAAAATAATTTTTCACAAAAAAATAATAAATTGTGGAAAACAAAAATAAAAAATGAAAAAAATAGTAAAAAAAAGGTAAAAAAAGATAAAAATAGATAAAAAAAGAAATAATGATATAAATCACATTAAATAAACTTATATAATAGTAAAAAAAATAAAATAAATTTATTTGAAGAAAAATTATACACAAATGGAGAAGATTATGTGGATAAAAAAAATAAAAATAAATCATTTTAGAAATTATAAAAAAGAAGAAATTGAATTAGAAAAAAATATTAATTTATTTTATGGAGAAAATGCACAAGGAAAAACTAATATTATAGAGGCTATCTTCTTAGGAAGTATGGGAAAATCTTTTAGGGCTAAAAGAGATAAAGAAATGATTTATTTAAATAGTGAAAAAGCAGAAATTGAAATAGAATATCAAAAATCGGATCGAGAAGGAAAAATAAAAATAGAATTATCGAATAAAAAAAATATTTATTTAAATGGAATAAAAATAAAAAAATTAAGTGAATTACTAGGAACTATCAATACAGTAATTTTTACACCAGATGATATTCATATTTTAAAAGATGGTCCTCAAAATAGAAGAAGATTTTTAGATATTATGATTAGTCAATTAAAACCTAATTATATGTATCATTTAAATTTATATTTAAAAACAATCGAACAAAGAAATAATTATTTAAAACAAATAAAAGAAGAAAAAAAAGATGAAAATATGTTAGATATTTGGGACGAAAAATTAATAGAAGAAGCAACCATCATTTATCAATATCGAAATGAATATATGAAAAAAATAAAACAGAAAATAAAAGAAATTCACTATGAAATAACTAATAATAAAGAAGAAATAGAAATAGAATATGTATCAGAATGTAAAACAAAAGAAGAATATGCTAAATTATTAAAAGAAAGAAGAAAACTTGATATCATAAAAGGTTATACAACAAAAGGAATTCATAGAGATGATTTTATAATAATGATTAATGAAAAACCAATTGAAATCTATGGTTCACAAGGTCAACATAGGACAGCAATTCTTTCTTTAAAATTATCAGAATTAAAGATTGTAAAAGAAGAGATAGGAGAAGAGCCAATTTTATTATTAGATGATTTTATGTCTGAATTAGATGAAAAAAGAATTAAAAGTTTTTTAGAAAAAATAGAAAATACACAAGTAATTATTACATGTACCGAAAAAATAAAGGTTGAAAATAAAAAAATTTTAATATATAATGTGAAAGAAGGAAAAATTAAAAGCGAAAATAAGGAGGAAAATATAAATGGAAAAATACAATCATGAGTATGGTGCTGACCAAATTCAAGTGCTAGAAGGTTTAGAAGCCGTAAGAAAAAGACCAGGTATGTATATAGGAAGTACATCTGTTAGAGGTCTTCATCATTTAGTTTATGAAATCGTTGATAATGGAGTGGATGAGGCTTTAGCAGGATATTGTACAGAAATAAATGTCACGATAGAACCTAATAATGTTATATGTGTTGAGGATAATGGAAGAGGAATTCCCGTAGAGATTCATCCAAAAACTAAGATATCAACAGCAGAAACAGTATATACGGTATTACATGCTGGAGGAAAATTTGGTGGAGATAGCGGATATAAAGTGTCTGGTGGACTTCATGGTGTTGGTGCTTCTGTCGTGAATGCTTTATCAAATTGGACAGAAGTAACCATTCGTAGAGATGGTTTTTTATATCAAATGAAATTTGAAAAAGGAAAAACAACTCAAAAACTAGAAAAAATAGGCGAGGCAGAAGGAACTGGAACAAAAGTTAGATTTTTAGCAGATGATACCATATTTGAAACGACAGATTATGAATATGAAGTATTAGAAAAAAGATTTAGAGAGATTGCTTTTTTAACAAAAGGATTAAAAATCACAATCGAAGACAAAAGAGAAGAAACTCCTAAAAAAGCTGATTTTTGTTTTGAAGGAGGATTGAACTCATTTGTCGAATTTTTAAATAAAAACAAAGAAAAGTTACATAAAACACCAATCTATATTGAAAAGGATGGAGAAGTACCAGTAGAAATAGCAATACAATACACATCAAGCTATTCTGAAAATATCTATACTTTTGTTAATAACATAAATACCATAGAAGGTGGAACTCATTTAGAAGGATTTAAAAGATCATTGACAAAAGTATTTAATGACTATGCAAGAAGTCATAATATTTTAAAAGAAAAAGATGCTAATTTACAAGGAGAAGATATAAGAGAGGGAATCACAGCAGTTGTTTCTGTTAAAGTAAAAGAACCTCAATTTGAAGGACAAACCAAAACTAAATTAGGCAATAGTGAAGTTACAGGTGTGGTACAAAGTATGGTGAATGAAGCATTATCTTCATTCTTAGAAGAAAATCCGAATGTTGCGAAATCTATCTTAGAAAAATGTATCAGTGCTTCAAGAGCTAGGGAAGCAGCTAGAAAAGCTAGGGAATTAGCAAGAAAGAAAAATTCATTAGAAACATCAACTTTACCAGGAAAATTAGCAGATTGTAGTAGTAAAAATCCAGATGAATGTGAAGTATATATCGTTGAGGGAGACTCAGCAGGAGGAAGTGCAAAACAAGGAAGAGACAGGAAATTCCAAGCTATTTTACCATTATGGGGAAAAATGTTAAATGTTGAAAAGTCAAGAGCAGATAAGATTTATGGAAACGATAAATTAAATCCAGTTATTTTAGCTGTAGGAGCAGGGATTGGAAGTGACTTTGATGTAACAAAAATCAGATATGGAAAAGTTATCATTATGGCAGATGCTGATGTGGATGGGGCACATATTAGAACATTATTGTTAACTTTCTTCTTTCGATATATGAGACCATTGATTGAAAATGGAAATGTATATTTAGCACAACCGCCATTATATAAATTATCTAAAAAAGGAATGGAAGACAAATACTGTTACACAGATGAAGATTTAGAACAAGCTTATAAAGAATTAGAAGAAAAAGGAATTGCAAGAGATCAATTAGGCTTACAAAGATACAAAGGTTTAGGAGAAATGAATCCAGAACAATTATGGGAAACAACGATGAACCCAGAAACTAGAACATTAATAAAAGTAACTATGGAAGATGCTATTAAATCAGATGAAATATTTACGTTATTAATGGGAGACGAAGTAGAACCAAGAAGAGAATTCATTCAAGCAAATGCAAAATATGTAAAGAACTTAGACATCTAACGTCCCCATTGCACATCTCAAAATTTAATGCCAGATAACTTATTAGTTATCTGGCATTAATGATAAAGCTAATAATAATCTCCACTAAAACTAATATATCTAATATTTAAACCTAATATATATTACTATATAAATAAGCCCCATACCACATATATTAATCATTCGCTCGACTATTAGTACACCACAAGTAACTATATTCATCCAAAAGGGACTACTAATAACCACTTTATAAAAACATACACTAGATATAAAAATAATCTTAGCTCGAATATATTACCTATCATTTGACCATATATAAAAGAAAAAAATAAATAATATAGCCTGCAAACAAATAATATACTCTTATCGCCGACATATTATAATATATAAAATACACTATAATACATCTTTGTCCGAATATAAATGAACTAATCAAAATCCATTTATACTCTTGGCTCAACTATTATTAACCTTATAAAATTAGTATAAACAAATCTAAAAATTTTATGCAAAAAAATATAATATTATGTAAAATTTTAAAAATGTCGAAAAAAGGCGATGAATTTTTCTTGACAATAAATATAAAATCATGTAGAATTGTTTCAAATAAGGAGGTGAAAAAAATAAAAGAACAATCCACTACACAGAGTTGGATTCCCATTGAAGAAATAAGAAAAAATGGAATGATTAAGACAAAAAACAAATACATAAAAATACTAAAAGTTACACCGATTAATTATAATCTAAAGTCAGATTTAGAGAAACAAGCAATTTTAAATTCTTACAAAATTTTTTTAAAAACATGTCATTTTGATATTCAAATTTTAGTTCAGAGTAGTAAAGAAAATTTAGAGAAAAATATTTCTAATATTCAAAAAAATGTCCGAAAGAAAGAAAATCAATATTTAAAGGAAATAGCTGAAAATTATATTGAATACATTAATGAAATCAATGCTAGTAAAAAGTCATCTTCTAAAAATTTTTATCTTATTATTTCAAAAAAAATTTCAAAAGAACAAGAATACAATGAATCATTTGAGATTATAAAAAATGATTTAAAGGAAAGATATTTCAAAATTAAAGAGTGTTTATCTAGATGTGGGAATTCAGTATTTGAAGTTAATACAAAAGAAGAAGCTTTAAAAATATTGAAATCTTTTTTAAATACCAGAAAAGAAATGAGTTTAAAAAATTATAAAAAGGAGGACAAGAGTTATTAAAAAAAGAAACATAAAACCACTAATGCTTATGGAGGGAGCTATTTCAGACAAAGACGAAATAGCACCAACTTATATTAATTTAGAGAATCCTAAATATATAGAAATAGATAATCTATATTATGGAGGCTTAATTGTTGTAAATTATTATAGAGAACAGACCGATATTTTGTTGAAAACTCTAATTGAAACGAATATTAATATGAATTTATCAATTTTTTACGAAAAACAGGATAGTTATAAAACCATAAAAGATTTGACTTATCATATTGGAAATGTAGGAGTAGAATTGAAAGAAACAAACCAAAATAGACAAGACATTGATATTGTGGCTTTTGCTTATAATGATGCGAAATACATTAGGAAAGAGATACAAGTAAATAATGAAGATATCTATTTTTTATATATTTACATAAATGTTTATGCAGAAAGTACAAAAGAATTAGAGTATTATTTAAACAAAATAGAAGGAATTACACAAAGTAAAGGAATGCAAACAAGAAGAGCTAATTTTAGACAAGAAGAAGTTTTTATGGGATGTTTACCATTAGCAGAAAATTTAGAAATTATTAAAGGGGTAGCAAAAAGAAATATGTTAACAACTGGTCTAATAGCTACTTATCCTTTTATTTCATCTACTATATTTGATGATGATGGTGTTTTCATTGGTACTAACATCTACAATAATTCATTAGTTTTTATAGACAGATACAACACAAGTAAATATAAAAATGCTAATATCTGCATATTTGGAACAAGTGGTGCGGGAAAGTCGTTTTATACGAAATTACTAATTGTAAGATATAAACTATTAGGAATTAGACAATATATTATAGATCCAGAAAGAGAATATGAAAAATTATGCAAACAATTAAAAGGGACACATATAAAAATAGGACCTAATTCCAAGACCTTTATAAACATTTTAGATATCAGAAAAGAAAGTATAGAAGAAGGCGAAAGTGGCTATTTAGCGACAAAGATAGGAAAGCTAATTGGATTTTTTAATTTAGTATTCGGTGAATTAAATGAAGAAGAAAAGGCTTTGATAGAAGAAAAATTAATAGAGACTTATGGAACAAAAGATATTACCTTTAGTGATGATAGCCTATATAAACTAAATGATGAAAAAATACTAGGGAAAGAGTTTAAAACATCGAAGGATATGCCCCTATTAGAAGATTTATATTATATCTTAGGGAAAGATAAAAAAACAAAAAGATTTCAAACAAAATTAATACCATTTGTCAAAGGTTCTATGAAATTTTTTAATCATTATACTAATATAGAATTAAATAATGATTTAATTATTTCGGATGTTTATGATTTAGGAGAGGAAAATTTAAAGTATGGAATGTATCTATTTACTGATATTTTCTGGGATAAAATAAAAGAAAATAGAGAGGAAAAAAAGGCAATTTATTTAGATGAAATTTGGAGGTTAATAGGTGTAACATCGAATAAAGAAGTAGCTAGCTTTATTTATAAAATATTTAAAACTATTCGAAAATATGGCGGAAGTAGTGTAGCTATTACACAAGATATTTCAGACATTTTTAGTTTAGAAAATGGTATTTACGGGAAAAGTATTTTAAATAATTCTAGCATTAAAACGTTTTTTGCTTTAGAAGAAGAAAATATAAAGATATTATCTGAATTTGCCAATTTATCAGAAAAAGAGAAGGTAGAAATAAAATCATTAAAAAGAGGAGAATGTTTAATGTTTGTTGGAGAAAATCATATTTTGACAAAAATAGAGTGTTCGAAAGCAGAAAAAGAGATTCTTGAAGGTGATATGGTTGAAAAATAATTATATCTCGAGAAAGGAATGAAATAAGTAATGAAAAGAATCATAACAGCAATTGATAATCCTAAATTAAATGAAGAACTGAAAAAAGAAAAAAACTTTCAAATAATAGGTAAGGACATTCAATATAAAGAAGCAATTTTAGAAACACTAGAGGAAAATAATAATATCGATATCATTATTTTAAGTGAAAATATACTAGGAGAAATTAAATTAGAAAAGTTAATTGAAAAAATAAAATTAATAAATGATCAAATAAAAATAATATTTATTTTAGAAAAAGAAAATATTGAGTTAGAAAAAATATTAATAAAAAATAATATTATAGATATTTATTATAATAGTAAAATTAATTTAAATGAATTAATTAAAATAATAAATAAAAAAGAAATGAATATGGAAGAAGAAATTATTAAATTAAAAAAAATAATTGAAGAAAAAAATTTAAAATATAATACAGAAGACAGGAAAGTTGAAGAAATAAAAACGCATAGACTGAATAATAAAAATAAATACATAAATAAAATAAAAAATCAAATAGAGATAATAGTTAAAAATGCTCTAAACAGAGTAAAAAAAGTCGATAATTCGAGGAATATGTCAACCAAAATTATAACATTTTCAGGTAATTATAAAAGCGGAAAGACTACATTATCCCTAATTATAAGTCAATATCTTTCTGAAAAAAATTGTAAAGTTTTATTGATTGATGGTGATTTTGAGAAAAATGATTTGAGTATTATATTGAAAAAAAATAAAGGAAAAAATAATTTTTATAGAAAAAATAAAAAACAATATAAAAATAAATTTAATAAAAAGAGAATAAAGAATCAGATAAAAATAATAAATGTAAAAAATAGAATTAATTATGAATTTAAAAAATTAATAAATCAAAAAAATAAAATTTATTATTATCAAATAAAGCAAATAATGGATTTATTTACAAAAAAAATAAATAAGAATTTTTATTTTTTTAATGGATTAGATCATTTATTTAAAAATAAAAAGAGGCAAAAAGAAAAAATTATAAAAAATATTATTTTTATCTATTTAAAAAGAATAAAAAACAATTATAATTTTATTATTATAGATTTATCAAAAAGTAATTTTGGTATCATTAATGAAACAATATTAAAAAATAGCAACATAAATTTTATATTAATGGAAGCTAGTGTATTAGGCATTAACGAGATAAAAAAAACATTAGATACTTATTTAAAAGACTGGAAAGTTAATGAAAACAGTTTACATATTGTTTCAAATAAGAAAAAATTTAATTCAATTAATAAGAGTTTAATCTATCATTCTATATTTCCAAAAAATAAAATTTATGAAATGAAAGAAAATAAAATTTATTATTCAATTATAAATAATTATTTTAGAAAAAGATTTTTATTAAAGAACAAAAATATAAGGAAAGAAATTAATAAAATTATTTATAATATAATTATTAAATAAAAAAATAAAATTAAATAAATATTAAACTAACAAAAAAATTAGAAAAAATAAAAAATATTTCTGAGAATTTCAAAAAATGAAAAAACGAAATGAAACAAAAAAAATGAACAAAGTAAAATTTTTATGATAAAAAAGATAAAATAAAATGTGAAAAAGTATTAGGCAATAAATAGAAAGAAAAGAAATTAAAAAAGCAAAAAAAGTCGAAAAATCGGTTTACATATATCATAAAAAGGAGAGAAAAAAAGATAGTAATAAATTTGTTTTTTGTGAATGAAAAAGTTAGTAAATGAAATTAAGTAGGAAATAAATAAGCAACAAATAGAAAATATAAATCTATACATAAAATATTAAAGAATTAAATTAGAAAAGGAAACAATAAAAAACGAAAATAAAAAAATACAAAGAGAAAAATTAGATAAAAAATAAAAATTGAAAATGAAAATTAAAAGAAAATAAAAAAATAAAATTGATTTTAAAAATGATTAAATAAGAATTAAAAATAAAAATATCAGATAAAAAATTATTATTAAATATAAAAAAAGATTTAAAAAAAAATAAATCAAAAAAAACAATAAATTATAAAAAAATAATAATAAATAATAAAAATAAAAAATCAAATAAATATAAAAAACGAAAAAATTTTTGAAAAAGATAAAAATCATTTTTTAAAATTTGAAAAAAATGAAAAACGAAATGAAACAAAAAAATGAACAAAGTAAAATTTTTATGATAAAAAAGATAAAATAAAATGTGAAAAAGTATTAGGCAATAAATAGAAAGAAAAGAAATAAAAAAAACAAAAAAAGTCGAAAAATCGGTTTACATATACTTAAAAAAAGAAAGAAAAAAGTATAGAAATAATTTAATTTTTACTAATGAAAATATTAGTAAATAAAATTAAATAGGAAATAAATAAACAACAAATAGAAAATATAAATCTAAACATAAAATATTAAAGTATTAAATTAGAAAAAAGAAACAATAAAAACGAAAATAAAAAAATACAGATAGAAAAATTAGATAAAAAGTAAAAATAAAAAATGAAATTTAAAAGAAGATAAAAAAATGAAGAACAAAAACGAAAGTGATTAAATAAAAAATTAAATGTAAAAAAATGAAATTAAAAATTATTATTAAAAATAAAAATATTTAAATAAAAAAATAAATTATAAAAAAGAATAAATAATAAAATAAGAATAATAAATAAAAATAAAAAGTTAAATAAATATAAAAAGACAAAAAAAAATTTAAAAAATAGAAAATATTTTTGACGATTTTAAAAAATAAAATAACAAAATGAAAGGAAAAAATGAACAAAGTAAAATTTTTATGATAAAAAAGATAAAATAAAATGTGAAAAAGTATTAGGCAATAAATAGAAAGAAAAGAAATTAAAAAAGCAAAAAGTGTCGAAAAATCGGTTTACATATAGTGCAAAATCAATAAAAAAGAAAGAAGGAGTAAATATGGAAATAAATAATAATATAGATTTAGATAGAAATTTAGTCAATGCAAATACGCAAAAAAAATTTTTAGAGTCGACAATAGGAAAAACGATTAATACAGCAATTGATATTGGAATAAGAACTATTTTGCCAAATATGGTAGAAGATCAGGTAATTAATATAAAAGATAATTTATTAAATTATGGACTAAAAGAAGGAATTAGTAAAACCATTAATGATGCTATTGATTTAGGAAAAAGTGCGGTTGGTGTTGTAACAGGAAATTTTGAAAATATTTCTCAAATGAGAAATGCAGTAAAATCTGGCGGAATTATTGATGGAATGTCTTCTTTATTGGATACTATAATTGATAAAGTAAAACAAGCAGGATTAATTAATTATACAATAGCTCAAACAATAAAACAAGGAAAAAATATTATATTAAATAATATAGAAAATAATATAGAGAATACTTTTGATAAACAATATGCGTCTATTGAAAATACAGAAAAATATATTAGTAATTGGAAGAACTATTTTGAAGAGAAAAATTTCAAAGGAATGGAGAAGGAATATAACAAAATAGAAAAACAATTAAAGAATATAGCACCAATTGAAAACACAATTAATGAAGCTAGGAAAATAGAAATATTGCATAATCTAATAAAGAATAATGGACAAGATTTTAATTTAACACAAGAACAAATAGAATTAACAAAAAAACTTACATAAAATTATTAAAAAAATAAAAATTAATAATAAAATCAAATAAAGGTATATCACAATACGAAACAAAAATAGTCAAAATCCCTAATTTTCATATAAAAGTAATCCTAAATAAAATAAAAAGAAACATAATTCGACAAACAAAAATACAAGAATTATGAATAAAAAAAAACAAAAGAATCAAATACTATAAAATAAGGAGGAAATTTATATGGAAGATAATATTAAATACAAAGATATCTTAGGATTAATTTATCAAGCAGAAGAAAAAACATTGGATGAAAAAATGAAACAAGCAAACAGAAAAGTAAAAGAACAAATACAAGATATCAACACAAAACAACTTTTAGAAGACACATCAAAACCAAAGGAATTATTAAGAACTTTTGAAAAAATAGAAGAAAATTATAGTGTAAAAATAGCCGCCTATAACAAAGAATTTTACAAACAAGGTTTTATTGATGGCATTAATTTGATTATCAATTGTTTAAAAACATAAACAGATTAAAAGAGTCTTCTAATGCTTATTTTCCCTAAATTTTTTCTGGTTTTTCCTGTTATTTTGCTTGCAAATTTAAATGTGTTTTAGTATAATAAAAACATAAAAAATAAACTAAACAGGCAGGGAAAGGAAGTTAAAAAAATGGAAGAAAAACAAGAAAGAATGGACGGAAAAATCATAGAAAGAGACATCGAAAAAGAAATGAGAACAGCTTATATTGACTATGCTATGAGTGTTATTGTATCAAGAGCACTTCCAGATGTAAGAGATGGATTAAAACCTGTACACAGAAGAATTCTATATGCTATGCATGAAGATGGAATTACGTCAGATAAACCATATAGAAAATGTGCTAATACGGTAGGTTCTGTGCTTGGTAGATACCATCCACACGGAGATAGTTCAGTATATGATGCTATGGTAAGGTTAGCACAAGACTTTTCTATGAGATATATGTTAATTGATGGACATGGAAATTTTGGTTCAGTTGATGGTGATGGTGCTGCGGCTATGAGGTATACAGAAGCAAGAATGGCAAAGATTTCAGAATATATGTTGACAGATATTGAGAAAAACACAGTAAATTTTATGCCAAACTATGACGATAGATTACAAGAACCAACTGTATTGCCTGCTAGAATACCAGCACTTTTAATTAATGGTTCATCAGGAATTGCAGTAGGTATGGCAACCAATATACCTCCACATAATCTAACAGAAGTAATCAATGGAATTATTAAGATAATAGATGAAGATGAAGTAAGCGATGAAGATTTAATGAGTGTGATTAAAGGTCCAGATTTCCCAACAGAAGGAATTATTTTGGGAATGGAAGGAATTAAACAAGCTTATAAAACAGGTAGAGGAAAAATAACATTACGTGCAGAAACAGAAATAGAAGAAATGAGTGGAAATAGACAAAGAATTATTGTTTCTTCTTTACCATATCAAGTTAATAAAGCAAATCTAATCAAAACGATTTCAGACCTTTCAAAGGAAAAGAAAGTAGAAGGAATTTCTGAATGTAGAGATGAATCAGATAGAAAAGATAAAGTAAGAGTTGTTATTGAATTAAAAAGAGATGCGAATCCACAAGTTGTATTAAATCAACTATTTAAACATACACAAATGCAAACAACATTTGGAATTATCATGCTTGCATTAGTTAATGGAGAGCCTAAAATATTAACACTAAGACAATGTTTAGATTGTTATATTGACCACAGAAAAGAAGTTATTTTAAGAAGGACACAATTTGAATTAGACAAAGCCCTAGCAAGAGCTCATATTTTAGAAGGATTAAAAATAGCAATTGACAATATTGATGAAGTAATTAGTATCATTCGTTCTTCTTATGATGATCCAAAAGAAAGATTAATGGAGAGATTTGGCTTAACAGATGTACAAGCACAAGCAATTTTGGATATGAGATTAAAAACATTATCAGGTTTGCAACGTGAAAAGATAGAAGAAGAATATAAACAATTAATGGAATTGATTGCTCACTTAAGAGACATTTTAAATAGCGAAAGATTAGTTTTTGAAATTATTAAAGAAGAATTAATTGAAATAAGAGACAAATTTGGAGATGAAAGAAAGACTAAAATTGTAGCAGCAGAAGGAGAAATAGATTTAGAAGACTTAATTAAGGAAGAACAATGTGTGGTTGCTTTAACTCATTTTGGCTATATCAAAAGAATGCCAATTGACACATATAAGAGTCAAAGAAGAGGTGGAAAAGGCATCACAGGAATGACAACAA
>CANOYI010000002.1 GCA_947571515.1 uncultured Clostridium sp.
AAAAAAATTAAAAAATTTTTAAATTTTATCTTGACATTTTACCAGATGTCTTTCTATTTTTGGTATTTTACAATATTAATTTCTATATTATAACTGAACTAACAGTAATTTCTCTTTACATAATATCACAATCTTTCTTATATTTTATATATCTTTCTGCATAAAAACTAATAATTCTTGAATTCTTCTCAATTTATCTTCATCATTTGTAGAAAATGAATTTTTTAAAGTTTCTATATCAAACATTGGTATTTCTATAAAACCCATTTTTTCATATAATTTTCTTGCAGAAACACTATTTTTCCATGTATCTAATACTAACCTTTTATATCCTGATTTTTTTGCAAATTCGATTACTTTATTGATTAATATCTTTGCCACTCCCTTACCTCTATACTTTTCATCTGTATAAACCCTTGCTATCTCTCCTGTAGTTTTATCAACTGGTTTCAAGCTTGCAGATGCAATAGCTTTATCATTATCATATATTAATAGAATTTTTTCAAGTTTTTCTAAACCTGCTAATGCAGTAAGTCCTAGTTCTGCACGCCATGGAATTATTTTATTTTGAAATTGATCCAATTTTATACATAAATTTTTAAAATCTAAATTATCATAATTAACTTCTTTTATTAAATACTCCATTTTCTTACTCCTTTGCTATTTAATATATTTTATATTTATTTCATTGCGTTTGCAATACTTTCAATAAAATTTACATCTTCCATTTTATTAATCGCAAAACATTTCTTTCCTATATCTTTAAGTAATTCTTCACAATGGTATATTAATACCAATAAGCTAATTTCAAAAATGAATTAATTAATTTTGTTTGTTCTTCTAACTCTTCTCGTTTCGCCATATTATACTTTTCTCCATTCATATTTCTTGAACTCAAGGTCCATAAAAATGCTTTTAGTTTGGGAAATCTCTCAACATTCTCGTTCATAAAGTATATCAAATCACATAGTCTTTTAAATAACTCACTTTGTTTTTTTTCTTCTTCCACATACTTATCAATATTTGCTATTAATTCTAGTGGCTTGGCGATTTCTAATCTATAATTGTTTTCATCAAATGAATTTATAAAATTTTGATAGCTTTCACAAAAAATCCTATACATCATACTTCTCCCTAAATATTTTTAATTTTTTCTCAAATTCTGTCTTTTTATTTTTAAATAAATCTTCTCTATTCAAAATCTCTTCTATAATATTATTTAACATCTTTTTATTACAGTTAGGTATTATTTGATTTAAGTCTTCTATATCTTTCCCTGCAAGTCTTATTATTTTACTTACTGCAATATCTTCTTTCGAAAGAATATATACATTGATATATTTAAATTTTTCTAATTTTATTGCTCTTTCTTTATAAGTTGGAGATAATATTGTACTTTGATACTCTAACATATCATAATCTCTTAATAGTACAAATACTTTTCCGTATTTTGCTGGATATCCTAAATCAACAAAATCTATATCTAGTGTTGCTCTTGTTGTATATTCCCCTAATATACATGCTCCTCCACCAATAATATAAATATCAAATGGCTCTAGTTTAAATAATTTTGTTACTTCTTCCATTTCGTGAAGTACTTCTATTAAATTATCTTTAATCATCCTTTTCCTCCCATAACCCGTATAGATATTTTACACTTTTTTTGCTCATTTATCAATCATTTCTTAAGAAAACTATTTTATTTTCTTTAAATTACTAAATTTTTTATGTAATTTGCCATATATTTCATCACTTTTATACTACTTTTTTAAAAATAGGTAATTACACTTTTAAAAAATGCCTATTTTTCAGTGTTTTTCACACATACCGTTTAACTTGCACCCTATGACTGACCCACAATTAATGGAATATCTTTGTCAGGTAAATATGTGGCTAGAAAAGTATCAGCCAAAAATTGAATTGTAAAAAATGATTAAGAGGTCACAATATTTGTGACCTCCGGTTCATTAGCTTAAAAAATTATCGCTAAAGCTCCCAATTCTAAGAATACTGCTAAGTATGGATGTGTTTCCTTCAATACTCCATCTTTTTTTGTTGCTAATTCATATGCTACTAATGTAGCACACATCATTCCTAAAATTTTTAAAATAATTTCTGCCATTTTAATCCTCCTTTTGTTGACAATTTAATGCTTTTTTGATTAAAATATTTAGTTTTTACTATTTATTATATTAAAACATATTTTTATTAAAAATTCAACTGAATAATTTATTTTTTGTAACTCATTATAATATTCTATTCCCTTCTTTACATATGGAATCATATTATTAGGTAATTTATCTAATTGATAAAATTTTAATTCATCACACTTATCTTTTTCCATAATAGTAATCTTGCCTTCATATTTTTTACTTCTCATAAATTTAATAATATAAGCAATCGAAAGCAACTAATATTTACTGGTTACTTTCGATTGTTTTACCCATCATATTAACAACATCAATTCAAAACTTCTTTTATAAACTGTTCCCGTGTGTATAAGACACCTTTCCCTTTTTTCGTACATAAGAAAAATCCATGTATTTCTTGAACTTTATCTATTGGCAATTTTTTATTTACCAGAACTTCAAGAAATAATTCATGTTTTCCTTGGTACTTACGATAAAAGCATTTGTTTCTCTTTTCACTTTTGATGTACTCAGTGTCAGAGATGATGACAACTCCTTCAGGCTTCTTTATGTCTAAATCATAGACACAGCCATGCCTTAAAGAAAAGCTAGACTTGCCCTCATTTATTCTAGCTTCGCACTCCTCTATTAGCTTATAATGCTGGCATTCTTGAAAGAGCAATGCTTCCTTTCTCTTTCTTTCTTCCTCTCTTTTTCTTTCATTATATTCTTCTATCGAACAAGTTTCTCCTGTAAAACAATCCTGATAATACTCTCCATTATAAAAGTCATGACATCTTAGTAGCATTATTTTTTCCTCCTTCTGCGCATTGTGTTATGATGGGTAACTTTTGTTGTCTACTTTAATAGACTTCAAACAAATATATTACATATTAACATATTAACATAGATTTTCTAGTATTTCAATAGAATAAATTTTCAAGTTTCGACTTTTTTGTTACTGGCCAGCCTACTTTTGTATTTTTTTAGTGAGAAAACAAATAATAAGGCTGATTAGTAACACTTTTTTCCAAGCATTTTAATAAATTTATAAATTTCACTAGACAATTTTCAACCTTTTGTGTTATCATATTAAAGAACAAAAGAAATCAACCGAATAGGTTTTAATGGAGGGAAAATAAATGAACAAAACAAAAAAAATAATTTATATTTTAATAATGCTAACTTTTTTATTAGGATTTCGTTTTTCTTATGCTGTTGATTTGGACATGACAGATGATTTAACAGATGGTCTTAACTTAAGCAACAGTTCTTCTTCTAGCACTACAACTACAAATTCTAATATAGATGACGAAGACAACTCTGATGCTGACACAGATACTAATACTGCTTCAAATTCAGACACTACTAATTCTAGTACCAACACCAATTCTGCTTATACTTCAACCAATACTACTAATTCTACTGAAAGTTCTTATAATACAAGTTCATCTAACTCACCTACTACAGTAAACACTGTAAATTCAACTTCTGATTCTGGTTTAGACTTATCTAATATTCTTAATATATTATTAATCGTAATCGGCATATTATTAATATTATTATCTATTGCTATCTTAATTCGATTAAAAAAATAAATTGTCAAAAACTCTCATTTTTGAGAGTTTTTTTGATGTTTTTGTACGTATATTTTTCTCCCTTTTTTTGAATACTATTCATAGTATTTAATTTTCATATTAACATATGAAAACTAATAAGCTTATTGAAATTTTGAATAGGAGGATAATTTTATGTACAAAAAATTATTAACAAGTGCTGTTCTTCTTGTAATTGGTATTTTTTCTTTCTCTGTTTGTTTTGCTAATAATGGTTTTCAAGATGCGGCAAATGGTGTTAGAGATGTAGTTGGTGGTGCTGAAAATGCGGTTGAAGATGCTGCTAAAGATATTTCAAATGCATCTAAAGATGCCACTGGAAAAATGGAACAAGGTGCTAACAATGTAGGGAATGCTGTTATGAATAATAATGATAATAACAGAAATGATAAAGATACTAGAACAGCTACTACAAACAATAATTACACAGCAACTAGAACAGCTGCAACAGATAATACTTTTATGGGTATGAATGCAAATGCTTGGACTTGGCTTATTATGGGTATTGCTGCAATTGCAATTATAGCTTTAGTTTGGTATTATTCAATGCAACTTCGTTCTGCTGATGATAATCGAAGAGACTAATTTTAAAAAGCTTATTATATAAAGATTTTGAAGAAAAGATTTAAAGGATGTACCTCTGATATGTTTTTTCAAAAAATATTTATATTTTAAGCTTTTTTGTTTTGTTCTCTTAAAATATATGCTATAATAAATAAAATTTAAAAACGAGGTATCAATCAATGAATACAAAATTAATTGCTAAAAATCCAACTGCTCATCATAATTATCAAATAGAAGATAAAATGGAGGCTGGTATTGTTTTAACAGGAACGGAAATCAAATCGATTCGTGCTGGAAAAGTCAATTTAAAAGATAGCTATGCTTATATCAAAAATAGTGAAGTTTTTATTTCAGGTATGCATATTAGTCCTTATGAACATGGTAATATTTTTAATAAAGATCCTTTACGCAATCGAAAATTACTATTACATAAAAAAGAAATTAATAAACTAATTGGCTTAACCAAACAAAAGGGGTTTAGCCTTGTTCCTATTAGTATCTATTTTTCAGGAAGCTTGGTTAAAGTAGACTTAGGCATAGGTAAAGGAAAAAAGCTTTATGATAAACGTCAAGATTTAGCTAAAAAAGATGCACAAAAACAAATTGCTATTAATATTAAAATGTGCAATAGGGACGTTTCTTTTCGCACATGATTTTGGGGACGGAGGAAAAAATCATGATAAATTTTTAATTGTACAATTCAAATGTTAATCTAATACCTACTTCTCATGATTTTTTCCTCCGTCCCCCAAATCAGCACAAAAAGGAGCAGAAGGAAACAACGCCAATTGCTCCTAAGTTTATATTTTATTGCTGGAACCAAAAACATCCATCATTTTATGTTTTACGGTTTCTGTGATTAATTCTCTTGCAGGTTTTAAATATTTTCTAGGGTCAAATGCATTTGGTTCTTCTGCAAATACTTTTCTAATTCCTGCTGTCATAGCTAATCGTAAGTCTGTGTCAACATTTATTTTTGATACGCCAGAGATACTTGCTTCATGTAATATTTCATCTGGTACACCTTTTGCTCCTGGTATATCTCCCCCATATTGATTACACATCTCTACTAATTTTGGAATAACAGTAGAAGCACCATGTAATACAATTGGTGTATTTGGTATTCTTTCTTTGATTTCTTTTAAAATATCAAATCTTAGTTTTGCTTCTCCTTTGAATTTATAAGCTCCATGGCTGGTTCCTATGGCGATTGCTAAAGAGTCACATCCTGTTCTTTCTACAAATTCTTGGGCTTGTGCTGGGTCTGTGTACATCGCATCAGAAGAATCTACATTGACTTCATCTTCTATTCCTGCTAATTTTCCAAGTTCAGCTTCTACTACTACCCCTTTGCTGTGAGCATAGTCAACTACTTTTTTTGTTAATGCTACATTTTCTTCAAAATCATATTTTGAACCATCTATCATAACAGACGTAAATCCATTATCGATACACATTTTAGCTGTATCAAAATCTGGTCCATGATCTAAATGAATAGCAATTGGAACTTCTGGATGCTCCTCTACTGCTGCTTCTACCATTTTCATTAAATAATTGATTCTTGCATATTTAATGGCACTAGATGAAGCTTGCAAAATGACTGGTGATTTGCTCTGAGCAGCTGCATCTACAATGGCTTGTATAATTTCCATATTATTGACATTGAATGCACCTATGGCAAATCCTTCTTTCATTGATTTTTCAAACATTTCCTTTGTTGTTACTAACATATTTATCTCCTCCTTTTTTGTTATTGTATTTCTATTTTTTCAATCTGTCAAGGTAAATTTAATTTTAAGTTTCAATTTTAAATTTTCAATAGGTCAAAAAAGAGATAAGATATACTAATATACACTTATCTCTGATTTTTTATTCTTCTCCGTTTTCATAACTTGCACACATAGATTCATCAGCAGTTTCTGTGTCCATATTGTCAATTGGTGCTACATGAATTGCCTCTAATGTACATTTTTCTTTTTCTTGATTATTATATTTACAGCTTTCTACTGTACAATGAATTTTTTGATTTGGTTCCATTTTTCGTACCTCCTAAATTTTTATAATTTTAGTATGTACATTTTTTATGAAAATTATTTTGATAGCTGTCATTTATTTTTTTCTTCTAATTTCTTACAATTTTCTTTCGTTCTAATACATTTTTCTGGTGGTTCTTTAAAACTCAAATACCAAGTAATTCCATTTCTATTTTTTTCAATTTCTGCATTTCTTGCTTGTAATGCTTCAAAAGTCTTTGGAGGAGGAACAATCACTGGTTGACCTGGTATCCAGTTTGCTGCTGTAGATCCTTTACTACACTCAGCCATTTGTAAAGCTTGCACCGTTCTTATGATTTCTGGAATAAAACGTCCTACATTTAAAGGATAAATTAAAATGGTTCTTACGATTCCCTTGTCATCGATAATAAAAACATTTCTTACTGTTTCTGTATTACTAATGTCATTGGCAATCATTCCATATTTTCGAGCTATTTGACCATTTCTGTCAGCAATAATGGGAAATGATACTTTAATTCCTGTTTTGCAATAAATATCATACATCCAAGCTAAATGAGAACTATTGCTATCAACACTTAAACCTAATAATTCGGTATTTAAGTTTTTAAAATATGTATGTGCCCTTGTAAAAGCTATCATTTCAGTCGTACACACTGGGGTGAAATCGCCTGGATGGGAGAATAACACTAACCATTTTCCTCGATAATCCTCTAATCTAATTTCTCCAAAAGTAGTATCTGCCTCAAAATCAGGTGCTTTTTGACCTATTTTTACATTTCCATTTGTTAATAATTCATAATCCATAAAAATAAACTCCTTTCATAAATATTAATCAGACCTCTTTTGTTCTATTGTATGAGAAAAGTTTATTTTAAGTTACTATCATGATTTTGGGGACGGAGGAAAAAATCATGATATGAATCAAATAAAATAATATAGATTAACATAGAAAAATATATGAAATAAATCATGATTTTTTCCTCCGTCCCCAAAATCATGGCTCTATCTCTCTAGCTTTTACAATAATTCTTTTTTCAGAATCAGTAGTACAGGTAATCAGTGTTACCTCACGTTTTCCATTAGTTTTTTGTGACAAACAGCTAATATCTTCTGGTTCCACCATATAGATATCATAAATTTTATATTCTACTTTTCCAACTGACGAATCTGAAATGAAAAGTTGATTTCCAATTTCTAGTTTTCTTAAATTATGAAACATATTTTTGTTTTGAAAATTATGTCCAGCCACACAAAAATTGCCTATTTGATTTGGGTCTGCTCCCCAAAATTTAGTAACTGATACATTTAAAGCGTTCTTAGAATACTGTTTCAATATATAGGTCTCTAAGTTAATTTTTGGAACTTGTAGTTTTGCTGCTACTGCATACCCTCTATATTCTTCAATAATCTCTTCTTTTGGATATTCTTTGGCTATTCCTGTTATGATTTGATTTGTTTCTTCCTGCGATGTACTTATATTTTGTGTCTCATATAATGATTTCCTTGCAATTTGTTGTTTTTTTATTTGTATGTCTTTGTATTCTTCTATTGCAAACCAAAGCATAATACTAAAAATGGCACTTACTATTACATAATTTAATATCTTTTTTGTTTTTCTCATCTTTCGTCTCATTCCTCTCTTAGAGCAGTAATTTTGTATGTAATAAGATGTCTTGCCTAATATGGCAAAAACATCTTATTTGTTCTATTGTAGAAAAGTTCTACACAGCACTTTAATTTTATTTTTTCTTATTAAAATAAACATACGAACTAATTAAAGCTATTAAAACCACAATAACTGGGATATAAAGATTGCTACCTGTTTTTGGTAGTTTTTTTGGTGTCTCTTCTGGGTTCACTTCTTCTACTTCTGGTTCCTCTGGTGTAGTAGGCTCTGTTGTTTCTGGTACTACTGGTGTTACAGGTGTTGCCTCTGCCAATACAGTAAATGGAAAAGCTTTTTCTATAATAACTTGGTCAGAATTATCTCGATCGATTAATTTTAAAGTAATTGTATAATCTCCTGCCTGATTAAAAATTGCTTTTGTTTGTAATACTTGTAAAACGTCCTTTCCCCCTATTTTATAACCTTGTGCATCTCCCCAACCACTTTGAATGATATCATGTTCTAAACTAGCTTGGTCAGTTGCTAATAATTGAACAGTAGCTCCTGCTGGTGTTGTTGCTTCTGCAATTAATCTTGCGTGTTCATAATAACGCCCCATTGGAGAAGAATAAGAAAGTGTCATTGCCTTTTCTTCTTCTTTTATAATTTCTCCTGTGTGTTCTAATTTTAATGTGTAGTCTACATAGACTGGTTCAACTGTTACATTTTTAACAATTGGTGTTGTAATAGCATCAAATTGAGTCGTTCCATCTGCATTTGCCAAATCATCTGCTGTAATTGTAAATTCAGTTGGGTTAGAAGTGGTAAGATCTGCTTTTGCACGGAAAGTTACACTCATATTTGTTTTTGGACTTGTACCATTTGCTGTATCATCATAAGCCACTTGAACTTTACTTGTTGTGTCATTTACTGTTGTATCACTTGCGGTTCCTCCTTCTGCTGATACATAGTCAAAAATGTTGTTGTCATAGGCTACATTAAATGTATATTTGCCTAAGTCTTGTCCAAATTGAACGGTTACTTTTACTTCTTCTCCTGGTCTTACAGTCGTTTTGTCTGTTTGCACATCAATCGTATCTAAAGCTGCTGCATAACTATTTCCAGTGAAAATAAGTACAGTTAAGAATGTTACGATAGCAAAAATGCTAATAATTTTTTTCATAAAAATTTTCCTCCTTTTTTGTTTTATATTTCTATTATGTCAATTTTTCTTTTAGATTATAAAAAAAACACAATAGAAATTTTTTCTATTATGTTTTTTTCCTTTATTACATATAATAAATTTACGATTTTATCAATTACATACTATTTTTACCACATAATTTTCTTTGCAACTCTCTTAGTTGTTCCACTCCTTCACTTTGTTCCTTCACAATCGAATCTGCCACCAATTTTAATCTTGGATCAATACGATATTGCAATAAATTTTCGCACATAGCAATAGCACCTTCATGATGTGGTATCATTTCATTCGTAAAATTTAAATTGATATTTGCACATCTAGGAGCATTTTTCATTCTTTCTATCATATTTTTTGTGATTTCCAAATATTTTTGCCTATAGTTATTTACTACTTGCGGTGTATTCGGAAATCCATAAGTAGTTTTCGCAATTTCCTCCATTTGCTTAATTCCTTCTGTTTGCATTTTTATAATGTTTTTGGCTATTTCTTGTAATGGTTGATATCTTGTATATTCCAATAGATTTTCAGACATATCAATAGCTGCTTGATGATGTGGTATCATACATTCTATAAAATTGATAGTTACACTATTAGTTACATTTTGAGATAATATTTTTTCTGCCATCTGATTTAATATTTCATCATATCGACATAGATATCTCTTGGCTCTAACAATTTGAATATTTTGCATTCGTTATCCTCTCCTTTTACTTTTTCTATATCATATATAATTTATCTAAAAAATGTGAATATGGGTGCAGTGGGGACGTTTCTTTTTGCACACTCATTGCACATTGGTATATATTTTCTAAATTTGGAAATACTTTTTTTAGGTGGTGATAATATGACAAGTAAAGAGCTTTTATACGTTGAAGACGCTTTAGGACATGAAAATTTCATGAAAACCTGTAGCAAAAGCACTTCATCGCAATTACAAGATGTTACTCTTTCTAATTATATAGGAGAATTAGAGCAAAAACATACTCAAATTTTCAACAAATTTTTAAACTTATTATAAAGGAGGTTTCCTATGGAAGACAAAGATTTAATGGAAAAAGAATTATTAATTATCAAAGGTGTTTGTGACTTATATCTTCACGGAACAATTGAATCGTCTACTGCTGAAGTTCATTGTGCCTTTAAAGAAGCCTTAAACGAATCCTTAGATATTCAAAACAAAATCTACAATTTGATGGCTGAAAAAGGTTGGTACAAAATGGAAAATGCGGAACAAACTAAAATAGATAGTGCAAAACAAAAATTTAGTGCTAATAATTAACGTTAAAAGAGGGGGGCCTAGAGTAGGAACCCTCTTTGCTTTGTTGTATAGGAGAAATCAAAGATTTTTACCTATACAACAAAAATACATTCTACAGAAAATTGCTATGCAATTTTCTGTAGACGAACAACTAAACAGGACTTGTAAGATATAATTTTAAATATGAAAAAGTTAAATCAAGCCCTTATTGTTCTGTTCTGTTAAATAAAACTATGACACTACCTTGGCATTATCAATTCTAGTATAATAAACCGCTTCTCTATATCTTTCATTTTTTCCTTTCCTTACTTATTTTTCTAAAATTGTGTAACTTCCTTGCGGAAAAACTAATTTTACTTCAGTTCCTTCGCCTTGGACGGAATTCAATTCAATGGCAACACCTAGCTTATCACATAACTTCTTACACAAATACAAACCAATCCCTGTTGACTTTTTATTCAATAGCCTTCCATTAGTTCCTGTAAAACCTTTTTCAAAAACTCTCGTAATTTCTCCCTTTTTAATACCTATGCCATTATCTTTTACCTGTAAAATCACATTCTCTTTCCCTGATTTGGCATATAGTTCAATTTCAGAATGGCTTTCTTCTTTTCGATATTTCACACTATTTTGTATCAGCTGATTTAAAATAAAAACAATCCATTTGCTATCGGTATTAACACTTACATCTAAATCATGTATATTGATACTTATTTTCTCTTGAATCAATATATTTTTATTTTTCTTAACACATTCATTTACGATTTCTTTTAAGTTGCTCTTTTTAATGTAATAATCCTTTTCTACGGTATTACTTCTTGCGTAAAAAAGAGCTTGTTCGGTATAATCTTCTATTTTATCTAATTCTTCATTAATGCTTTTGGTAATCGGATTTTTGTTATTTTCAATCACCATTTTACTTGCAGCAATTGGGGTTTTAATTTCATGAATCCATAATTCAATATATTCCTTGTAATCCTCTTGCAAATATTTATACTCATTTACCTTCTCTAACATAGCTTTATCCGTCTGTTCTAATACTTTTTTTAATATTTTTCCTTCGATAAAATTAGGCGTTTTGATTAATTCATTAACTAAATATTTCTCTTCTAATCCATCTAGGTTATAAAACACATTTTGATAAAACTTTCTTTTAGAAAGATATTCAATTGTAATTCCTATCAAATAGAATAGTATCAGAATGATTGGAATATAGAATTTGATAAAGTTCCCAATGGGATAAATGGCTAAAAATACTTCGATTGTGAAGATAGCAAATAACAATAAACCGATTGTGACCAATTTATCCTTTAAAAAATCTTTTAATCCCATTTTCGATTCCTTTCTTATTTAATTTGAGAATATTAAGTTTCAGTATTTTTTATTGCAAAGTTATAATAAACTCATTCATATGATTAGTCCGACCAGTAAAGAATGGAATTTTACTATATATTATAACTTTTAAATTTAAATTCAATTACAATAAAATATAGCCTTGTCCTCTTTTCGTCTGAATCAATTCTTTTAGGTCCAATTCTTCCAGCTTATTTCTTAACCTAGTAACATTAACAGTTAAAGTATTGTCATCTATAAAATTCTCACTGTCCCATAGGCACTCCATAATCTCCTCCCTTGATACAATTCTGTCTTGATTTTGCACTAGATATTTTAAAATTCTAAATTCATTTTTCGTTAATTCAATTTCTTTATCATCTTTTTCAATCGTACTTTTATCCGTATTTAAAACAAAATGTTTACCAACTATTTTATCTCCGAGCATTTACCCCTATATTAGTTCTCCTTAATAAGGCTGCTATTTTTGCCAGCAAGATTTGAAGGTTAAACGGCTTAGTAATGTAATGGTCTGCTCCATAGTTTAGACTTAATAGTTCATCTATTTCATTATCTCTACTGGTTACGATAATAATTGGCATATTCGATTGTTTTCTGATTACTTTGCATATATATTCTCCGTCTGCATTTGGTAAGTTGACATCCAATAATAATAAATTTGGATTCATTTTTACTATGTCTTGTATGGTATTATCAAATTTTTTTAACGTTTCTGCTTGATATCCATTGTTGTTTAAGAATGTTTCTAATTCGTTTCGTAATTTTTCATCATCTTCTACAATTAAAATTTTTTGCATTTTCAATCTCTTTCCTTTCTTAAGGCTTAAATGTGGTTGGAAAAAAATTGTAATTATTTTTCAACCTTAATTTCTCCTAGTTTACTGTATTATCATAACACTAAATTACTAGGAAAAGCAAGTAATGATCACTTGCTTTTCGAATTATAATCTATCTTACTGTTACAATTCACAGCTATTTTATTTTATATACTTCTGCAATAGGAATCATATTTATTTTTTCGAAGTTCTGCGTAGGGATGCTACCCTAATAGAAGTGACCTTAAGCGAATGGAGCAATCTTTGATTGCGACAACAAAGAACAAGAAAAAATAAATATAATTTCCTATTGCAATAACTTTAAATTGTTTTAGCTGTGAATTGTAACATCTTACTTTTTTATCAAACAATAAAACCCTTCTATCAAGATAGCGACCACTAGAACAATAATTACAGTAATAGTAGATATTGGTGGAAACAAAATACTAACCAATAAAGCAATACCACTAATGACAAAAGTATATCCTAACATTCTAATCATTTTTCGATATGTTTTTTCATCTTTTGGCATAGGATGAAATTTTCCCTTTGCTATTTCATAACTCATTTTAGGAAGGTAATTTCCTGTTAAAATCCATAAAATACCAAGCACAAGACATATACTTTTTCTGACATCTACTGTACTTCCTAATGGTATTTCAATTAATATCGTTGATACTACAACACTTAATATTGGTATAAACCATTTTACAATCGTAATAAATCTTGGTCTTTTTGCTTCCTTTTCTTCTTTTCTATCTGTAATGATACAACAAAAAATTTGCAATGTCGTTAAAATAATTGGTATGCCAAATAAAGCGAAATTCTTGGAAGCATAATTGTCTACTTCATTATTGATATTAAAGTGTATTGGCATTTGTTCTGGTAGTTGTTGATAAAATATAATTCCTAATAAAATAGGTAATAAGCATACGATACTTGTTATGATTAAAATTTTCCAATTTATATTTTTCATTTTTTATCATTCCCTTCTTTATTCATAAATCTATAAATCCATGATAATACCTCTTCAAAAACAGATGTATTTAATTCATAATAGATAAAGTTTTTGTACTTGTTCTCTATGATTAAATTAGCTTTTTTTAGCTGAGATAAATGATACGAGACAGTTGCTCCTGTAAGATTAAATTTTTCTGCAATTTCTCCTGCCGATTTCTTTTCAACTTTTAGCATTTCTAGTATGTCTCTTCTTACTGGATCTGCTATTGCTTTGAGCGTTTCTGACATTCCCATTTGTATCACTTCCTTTTTGAGTATTTAGAAATATTTCTAAATAGATTATACCATCGCTTATTTCGATTGTCAATAACTATTTAGATTTTTTTCTAAATAGTTGTAAAAAAAAACGGGGGATGTTACTTATTCAAGTTTTATCCCCTTTGGCTTACTAGTAAGACAAACATGGCTTTAGTGATATTAATGTAACATATGGCACTATATCATTACATTCCTCATTAATATCACAATCAAAATCATCGATGTATGAAGTTAATTCATTTAATAATATTCATAATATCGGAAACAATCAACTCTTCTGTTAGATGATATCTCTGATATAACTCTTGTAATGGAACTCGATCTGTAAATTCTTTCTTGGCTCCCAAATTTAAAACTTTCATATTAGAACTGCTATAAAATCTTGCTATTTTTTCGCCGAATCCTCCATCTAAAACGCCATTTCAGGTATTTTCCTTTTTATTATGTAATTTATTAATAAATATATCATTTAAGAAACTCATCATAAGAATAGGATTTATCATTTTCTATCCAATCCATTAACTTCGATATCTTCAATAGATATTTTTCTTGTTCCATTCGATTGATTAAAGATTGTTTTCTATCTTTGTATTTGTCTGCAAAATATAAATATTCTAGTATTTGCATCGTAAAATCTAGTGCTTTTCTTACCGTATAATGATCTATCGTTGATGCATTCTCTTCTTTATAGTACACATATAAAATTTCATCAAAATACAATAGCGTCTTAGCCTTGCACATCAACTCCATAGTAAATGAAATATCTTCATGATAACTTTTCTCTTTATATCGTATCCCTTCTGCTAATTCTCTTTTAAAACATTTTAAAGTACAGCAAAAATAATTTGATTTATAAATCTGTTCTTCTAAAGTATTTTCCTTATTTTCTTCTATCACTTTTTCCTCTTGTCCTAAAATTTGTTTATATTTTACAAATATGATATCTTGATTAGTTATCTCTCTATCTAATTTTTCTAAAACATCATTTTTATATAAATAATCATCACTATCTAAAAGTATAATATATTTTCCTTTCGCAATATTGATTCCCTTATTTCTTGCTCCTCCAGCCCCTAATCTATTTGAATTTAATAATTTAACGTCATATTCCCTAATGATATCTACACTACTATCAGTACTACCATCATCGATTACGATAACTTCATAATTTTGTTTTTTTATACTTTGCGTAAATATACTATTTAAACATCTTCTAATATATTTTTCTTTATTGTAATTAGGAATTACAATTGAAAATTTGTACATAATCTTCTCCTTCGCTTTTATTGTTATGGCTATGCTAAATCTATTAAACTTCTATTTGTTATAGCATTATCATAACACTAAATCAGTAGGAATGGCAAGTAATTAATTCTATTTATATTATGTTTGGAAATAGTTAAACTCTTGATTTAAAATTTTTAGAGTTTACTTTTAAAGAATTTAAAAATTTATTTATAAATCTGTCCTCTGTTATCCGCCTTTGTCACTAAAATAATTTTATCTTGTTTTTCTATGAATTTCAGGGCTTTAGGTCTAATCTTTATCTTGTAAGTCATCATAAGTCAACCCCTCTCTTTTTAGTATTTCTTCAAAAGATACTGCATTTTTTAATTCTTTCTCTTTGGTATCTTTGCTTTCTAATAAATAATCTAAATACATTACTTTTTCAGTGATATCCATATTTTCTATAAGAATAGTAGGTTCTCTTTTTAAAAGTTCGGAATCAATTGCTTTTTCCATTAAAGTTCTTATTGAATTTAGACATTCTATATTAAGTCTTGGTGTCATTTTAATCACATCTTTGATGGCTTGGATTTGTGCTTCTGACATAATAATCAGCTCCTTTCTTGTTATTTTGTGTGTTTATTATAACAAGATTGGAAGAAAATTACAATAGTTGACTAAAAATATATGGAAATAGAAATATACATATCTAAAAACAAGTAGCCATTAACAATTAACTACTTGCTTAAATTTTTAGTCCACTAAAACAACCTTATTTTCTTTCAAACTCTTTTGAACATCAATCACTCTTTGATTCGAAGAGCCACAATACTTAAGTTTTAGGTCTCTTAAGCTATCTACATATTGACCATCCACTAGAACATCAATATACTTTAGAACCTCTTGATCTTTTAAATCTTTATCAAACAAAAAACCTGACCACGACCATATTGTCTTATTCGGAAACTTTTCTTTAAAAGCCTTCGCTAGCTGAGTCGTTGCCTCTATATTTTTAGGATGCATTGGTTCCCCACCTAAAATAGACAATCCTGCTATATTTTCATTCTCGCATAATTCTAGCACTCTTTTAATCGTATCTTCTGTAAATTCTTTACCACCATTAAAATCATGTGTCTCTGGATTAAAACACTCTTTACAATTAAAACTACAACCTTGCATAAAAATTGATACCCTTACACCTGGTCCATTTGAAATATCCATCTTTCTAATTTTATTATATCTCATCGATTTCACCTCTTATTTCATAAATAATTATTTCTATAAAGTTTATTATATTTTTATGAAGTAACAAATCAGGGGAACCAGCAAATTAATTACTTCCCCTTCAATACATTGTTAACTAAAAATAATAAATTTGAAAAAAGTGAATGAAAATTAGCTTGAACGAGCATTTTCAAATTTATTATTTTTCGCCTTAACACATTTATTCATCATCTTTATTATCAATATGAAGAACCCTCTCCTTAATCTCCTGCGTCCTACCCTTATTCCAGAAATTACTTCCGATGTAGCCACAAGTTCTCCTTGCCACATTCAAAGTATCATGATTTCGATTCCCACAATTTGGGCAATACCACTCTAAATCATCATCAATCAAAATCTCACCATCAAAACCACACTCTTGACAATAATCAGACTTTGTGTTCAACTCGGCATACATGATATTATCATAAATAAATCGAATCACCTGTAAAACAGACTCCAAATTATTTTGTAGATTAGGTGTTTCAATATAGGAAATCGCACCACCTGGGCTCAATTGCTGGAATTCGCTTTCTAGCTTCAATTTAGAGAAGGCGTCAATTTCTTCAAAAACTGGTACATGGTAAGAATTGGTAATATAATCTTTATCGGTAATGTCTTTAATCACACCAAATCTCTCCTTTAAGCATTTAGCAAATTTATAAGTAGTAGACTCAATTGGTGTACCATAAACACTATAATCCATATTCTCTTTTTCTTTCCACTCTTTACACTTGTCATTCATTTTTTGCATTACTTGTAAACCAAACTCTTTTCCTTCGCCATTATCGGTATGACTATGACCTGTCATATATTTAACACACTCATATAAACCAGCATATCCTAAAGAAATGGTTGAATAGCCATCATGTAGCAATTTATGAATACTTTCCCCTTTTTCTAATCTTGCTAAAGCACCATGTTGCCATAAGATAGGAGCAATATCACTGGTTGCTTTTGCTAATCTTTGATGTCTTGCTTGTAATGCTTTATGACACAATTCCAATCTTTCTTCATAAATTTTCCAGAAGGTATCTAAATCTCGGTCAGAAGATAAGGCAACATCTACTAAATTAATCGTTACCACACCTTGATTAAATCTTCCATAATATTTGGATTCTCCGTCTTTAAAGTTTTTAGCTTTAGAAGGATTTCCTTCTGTTGTCCAAGGTGTCAAGAAAGAACGACATCCCATACAAGGATAACAATTGCCATTGCCATCTTTATCAATTTTTAGTTCCTTCATTTTCTTTTCAGAAATATAATCTGGAACCATTCTTTTAGCTGTACATTTTGCTGCTAATTCGGTTAAATACCAATATTTACTACCTTCTTTTATATTATCTTCTTCTAACACATAAAGAAGTTTTGGAAAGGCTGGTGTAATATAAATTCCCTTTTCATTTTTAAAACCTAAAATTCTTTGATTTAGGAATTCTTCGATGATCATAGCCAATTCTTCTTTGTATTCTTCGGTTTCTCCTAAATACATACAAACGGATAAAAATGGTGCCTGTCCATTGGTATTAGTCATGGAATTGACTTGATAATTAAAGGTTTGTACACCATCTGCGATTTCTCTTTTGGTGTCTTGTTTGGCATACTTTTCACAAGTCTTTTTGTCTAATCCTCTTTCTTCATATCTTTTTCTGTATTTATTAAAACTATCTCTTACAAAAGGAGCTAAATGGCTTAATGTTACGGTTGCTCCACCATAACTAGAACTGGTTACCGCTAATATGATTTGTGTTGCAATCGTTGCAGCTGTAACAAATCGATGTGGTTTTTCTATCATAACACCATTGATAATGGTTCCGTTTTGTAACATATCATCTAAATTGATTAATTCACAGTTGTGCAGAGCATTTTGTGCAAAATAGTCAGCATCATGGAAATGAATAATTCCTTCATCATGTGCTTTTACGATATCTTCAGATAATAAAAATCTTCTGGTAATATCAGTACTGGTAATTCCTGCTAGATAATCCCTTTGGGTCGTAACTACTTTTGCATTTTTGTTAGAATTTTCATTATTCCAATATTCGCTTTCCCCTTCAATTAATTCTTTAATGGATTGGTCAGTTGTATTGGCTTTTCTAACCAATTCTCTTGTATAACGATAGGTAATGTATTTTTTGGCTAATGGATATTTTCCAAATTCCATTAACTTCTCTTCTATGATGTCTTGTATATCTTCTACTAACATTCTTGGCTTATTTAATTCTTCAATATATTGAATCATTTCTTTGATTTGCTCTTTTGAAATTTTATCCTTTCTTACTACTTCATTGTTTGCTTTCTGTATGGCAACTCTTATTTTTTCTGGATCATAATCTACTATTGTTCCATCTCTTTTTATAATTTTCATTTGCTTTTTCCCCTTTCGTTCTACTACTCCTTATCAACTTTATCAATTATTTTCCAAATGTTCATGATAATATTTTGCAACACCGCGTAAGCGACTAGCTACTGCATACTGCCACTGTAACAAGCCAAGCTTTAACAGTGGACAGCAAAACGAGCGAAAGCAAGTGCGATTTAGAGCAACCAACGTTTCTTTAATTTAGGAAGGTTGCGACACACAAGGTGTAAAAAATATTATCATCAACATTTGGAAAACCAATTTGTAAATTTGATAAAAAAATTATATCATAAAAAATAAAAGATTTTGTTGCAATTGCAACAAAAAAGGAATAGGATTTTTCTAATCTTACTCCTTCAAGGAAAATTGTTTTTATTTCATTTATATTACAATTGTGTTACAATTTTATATTTTAATGATGTCACTTTTATTTTTGACCGTCTCGCAAATTAATTCAGCTGATTTATCAACTCCTAACGTGTCACTATTGATACAAATATCATAATTACTAGGATTATGCCAATCTTTTTCCGTGTAATATTTGTAGTGATTTGCTCTTAATTTATCAATTCTCTTAATTTCCTTCTCTGCTTTTGCCCTATCTAAGCCATAAATTTCGGTTGCTCTTTTTACTCTATCTTCCATATTACTATATACAAATACTTTGATAACATTTTTTCTATCTCGTAAAATAAAATCAGCACATCTACCAATAATGACACAAGATTCCTGATCTGCTACTTTTTTAATTAATTCTGATTCTTTAATAAATAACTCATCTGCATTGTTTAAACCAAAATAATAGCCATTATTCAGCCCAGCTAAACTATTTCTTTTTTGTTCATTATTTTCAATATATTCTTCTGATAGTCCTGTTTCTTTTGCTATTTCTTCAATAAAATCTTTGTCATAAAATTTAATTCCTAAGTTATCCGCAATTAACTTACCAATATATCTTCCACCTGAACCATATTCTCTTGAAACCGTAATGATAATTTGTTTTTCTAATTGATTATTGGTATGCGTATCATCTTTCAATGCTTGACTCTTGCTATTTCCTTGTTTTAAGTGTTTTAGTTCTAAAAACAATAAAATACTTGCTACTACAAAGGCCAATGCATCTGCCACTGGTCCTGCTGATAGAACTCCCATAATACCAAACGTGCTACCTAAGATAACTAGGGCTGGTATTAAGAATAGGATTTGTCTTGATAAGGATAAAATAGCACTTTTGATACTTTTTCCAATGGCTTGGAAGAAAATTCCTGATGGAATTTGTATTCCATTACAAATGCATAATAAAAGGTAAGTTCTAAACGCTAAACAAGCAAATTCCATATAATTTTCGTCACCACTACCAAAAATAGAGATTAATTTATCTGGTATCGTTTGGAATAATAAAAACGCAAATGTACTAATTAAAACACTTAATCCTAATACAATTTTTAAAGCTGATTTTACTCTGTCAAATCTTCTAGCTCCATAGTTATAGCCAAATATTGGTTGTGTTCCTGCTGCAATACCTATGATGATACTATTCAAGATTTGACTGATTTTCATAACAATTCCTAATACGGTAATTGGTATTTCAGGACCAAATTTAGATTGAGCTCCATATTTACCTAGTAAATTATTTTCAAACGCCATAACAACTACAAAACTCATTTGCGTAATAAAACTACTAATTCCTAAAGCTGATACTTTTTTGGTTATGTTTAATTTTAATTGAAATGCTTCTTTGTTTAGTGTAATTGATTTGAATTTTTTAATATAACATGCATTTAAAACAAATGTAATAAATTGACTAAATATGGTTGCAATTGCTGCTCCCTCTACACCCATTTTAAAGATAAAGATAAAAATTGGGTCTAAAATGGTATTTAAAACAGCTCCTAATACCATCGTTGCCATGGCATATTTAGGACTACCATCTGCTCTAATAATAGAGTTTAAAGCTGTTCCTATCATCATAAAAGGTAATCCAATGCTAATTATTTTTCCATATTGCATGGCATATTCTCTTAAGTTATCGGTACAACCAAATAAATTTAATAGTTGTGGTAAAAAGCTTAAGCTAACAACACATAAAAGAACTGCTACGATTGCTGATAATAAAATTCCATTTCCTACTCCTTTGGCTGCTTCCTCTTTTTTCCTTTCTCCTAATTTTAAACTCAAATAACTGGACGCTCCATCTCCTAGCATTAAGGAAAATGCTAAACAAATCATGACTAATGGAAAGACCACATTGGTTGCTCCATTCCCTAAATAGCCTACTCCTTGCCCAATAAAGATTTGGTCTACAATGTTATAAAGTGAGTTTACTAATAATGAGATAATACAAGGAATTGAGAATTTTCTAATTAATTTTCCTATTCTTTCTGTTCCTAGTATGTTTTCTTCTTTTTCCATATTCTTCCTTCCTCCTTTTTCTTTTTGTGAATTGCTATAAGTTGGGTTAGACCAATAACAATTATTTTACTGGGACATAAAAAGACAACACAAATCTCGTGTTGGCTTTCTGCCTCGCTTTACAGCGTATATTTGATTTTACCATAATTTGAAATGTTTGTCAATTGTTGGTTTTGCAGATTTTATGTAGACATAGCAATGTGATAATGTCTAAAGTATCAGACAAGTTAATAGACTACCAACTTTACAAAAAATTAATTTAACATTGGCTGTATTATTTAGAAGGGTAGTCGATACATAGCATAGGATGGGTTTGGAATCTATTCAAAAAGAATTTAACTAAATAATCGATTCAAAAAATTAAATATTTCTTTTTTATGAACTTCAAAAAATAAATTAGAATTTTGTTTTCCACTAATTATATATCTAATAAAAATAGTATTGTATTTTTCTGAAACTAAATAAATTATTCTATAATTTCCACAGATTCGCTCTCGATAATGCTTGTCCGAAAGTTCGGGAACATATCTTCCAATATATGGAGCAACTTTAATCGAATCAATAGTAGAGTATATTTCATTTACAATTCTATTAGCATAATTAGTGGAAATCTTTAAAGTAAACTTTGTAATATTTTCAATATTACTTTGAGCTTTATTTGATATTGAGATTTCCATATTCTTGCATCAGCCTTTCTTTTGATTCTTCAATAGTCATAACTCTACCATCTTTTATATCTTCTTCACTTTCTTTTAACGATATAAAGAAAACCAAATTATATATAAAATCGTATAGAGTGTTTTCTTGTGTGTTAACTTGGCTTAAAGTTTTTTTCATAAAATCCATTGATATAACCTCCTTTTAATTTTTGTTTTCAAGCATTTCTTTTAACGTTTCATAATTAAAATGCTTATCAGTACCAGGAATAATAGTTGTTTCATCTTCACCATATCTTTTTATATATTCCATCATAAGTTTAAAAACCATTTCTGTTGGTTTTAAACCATCAAAATAATCATCAGGTACAGAATTAACAATATCTATCATTCGTTGTTTTACATCTGCCATGTGTTTAACTCCTTCCTAAAATTTTCTAATAATAGTATAGCACAAATTAATTTAAAATACTATTATTTTTTTTAACCATTTTCACATCATTTTTATAAATACTCATGATACTTGTCGCCAATAAAATCATATCTCCCATTACAAGGAACCAACTTTGATAATAGAAGTAATACAAGCCATAAAAAATGCCTGTTGTAATGCCTGATATCCTTACTAACTTCATATTCGTTTGCCATAAGCAATACGTTCTAATAATAGAGCCAATTGTTGGTAAAAGCGAAATAGTTCCATTCCAAGTATAAATACAATTAATAATGATAATACTCTCAAATAGCATAAGTACTAAAATATATATTTTTTTACTAATTTTTTCACTTTGTATAAAGATAAATGTTCTGATAAAATTCATAATACTTAAAAATGCACCTGTAATAGCACCAATGATAAAATCATAAACTGCTTCGAAAAAGCAACTTAATGCTTGCACTCCTAATGACTTTTTTCTATCTTTTATACATATACTTAAAACTAATGTTACAAAAACTAATATGCTAAATATCATTTTTTTACTCCGTTTTTTTCAACCTTATAAAAAAATATAACATATCCATCTTAACTTTGTCAAGAAAAATGCTAGAAGCCATATTACTAGTAACTTTTATTGATTTTTCCAATCATCTGTATTTACATATTCTTTCTCATATTGTGTTAAATCTGGAACTGCTACCTCTTCATCTGTAACCACATCAAATTTGTATTGATATTCTTGTATCAAGTCACTTTCCATTTTTACAATATCAGTTTCTGGGAAAAAAGTTCTAACCGAGTTTCTATTAATCATTTTCAAAGGCAAACCTGTATCTTTATCAATCCAAGTTTCCCCATTTTGATTTTTTTCAAATCGATTTCTAAACACATAATATTCTCTACCAATCTGATGGGTATCTGTATGAATTGACATAACAAATGCCCTTCCTAATTTTGCCACCATTGCTTCTATGCTATTATCAATTATATAAGAAACACTCTTTAAATTTAATTCTTGATTCATAAGCTTCACAAATTCTCCTGTTTCAATGGTTACTTTATTTTCCTTTGGAAGAAAGGTTATTGTTTCTTCTGCATCTTTACTACTATATTTCACATGTTGTATCTCTTTTCCCGCATCCGAATAAATTTCCCACACCTCTTTACATTTTCCATCTTTATAATATGTTTTTGTTACAGAAACATTGTTATCCATCGAAACCATATCTCTTGTTTCCCTATAAAAATTATTACTTTGTAGAGATTTTTTTGCCTTAGTATCTATGCTTTGTACGATTATAAATTGTCGCATGTAAAGGATAAAACAAACCAATACAATGATTCCAAAAGCCATTAAGATTGCCTTTATTTTACTTTTTCTTCGGATTTTTTTTAAATAATCAATTTCTCTTTTTTGATTATTTTCATTTTCCATTATATCTGTTTTTAATTCTTTTAATTTTTTTTGGCAAATTTCGCATTGTGATAAATGTTTTTCTACCAGTTTTTTCGATTCCTCATTTAATACATCATCTACATAACCTAATAATAAATCTTGTACAATTTCACATTCGGTTTTCTTTTCCATTTTCCTCTACCTCCTTTATTTTTTGCTTAGCACGATAAAAGGTAACTCTTGCCCAATTGGGTGTTTTTCCCAAAATTTCTCCGATTTCTATAAAATTCAAATTTCCAACCATTCTTAAGTACATAACTTCTCTTGCTGGCTCATCTAATTTTTGCATATTTTTAAATAAACTTAGCTTTTCTTCCTTTTTACACACAATATCTTCTGTAGTTTGTACTTCCTCTATTTCTTCTGTTAAATCTTCTATTGATATATTTCTGTTTCTTTTAGCTTTTTTTAACTCTTTATACCATAAATGTTTTGCAATTTGACACAACCATACCGATATCTTACAATTCCCTTTAAATTTATAGATTTCTTTTACAGCTATCGCAAAAGTTTCTTGTGTTAGATCTTCTGCTATCTCTTCTTTACCTGTTAAGCAGAATAAATATTTATAGATTGTACTACTATATTGTTGATAAATTTCTTCTATATTCTGCATAACTTTTCCCTCCTTCACCTTATAAGAGATTATTTTTTTCATTTTATTACACTTTTTTGAAATTTTATCATATTTCTTTATATAAGAAAAGATTAGACTTTTAAATCTAATCTTCTATCTTCTTATTTTGTTACTAATTCACTTGTATATTGTTTTCCATCACTATTAAAATTAATATATAATTTTTTATTTAAATCTTTTTTACCTGCATCTAGTATCATTTTATAGCCACCATCTTGTGTTGTTCCACCACCCAAATCTTGATAAATTTTTCCATCTCCATCTGTTATACTTAAGTAATTTTCTCTAGCTTTTGAAAATTCATTGTTTTTCATATCTTTTCCTGCTGATATCAAATTGTTGTATCCTTCTGATTTGAATTTTAATACCATACCTGCTTCTGTAAGTGTTATCTTTTCAATTTCTAAATCAGGTATTTCGTTTTGAAGTTTTAATTCTAAGGTTTGCCTTTCTTGAAATTTATCTGGTACGTCGATTTCAAAAATCCATTCTGCTTTACTTAATTGAAAATCTTCAGCATTTGTTATCCTTTTTTCTGTTAAATCTACATCAAACATTGTGTATCCTAAATCAAACAATCTAATATATATTTTTTTACTCTTTGGAAAACTATCTCTTGCTCTAATTGTAACATTGGTAGTAATTGTTCTATTTTCTTCATCGGCTTCAATATTTCCTAATCCACTACTATCTGAAAGTTGAGTTGAATAAATATCATTTTTATTATACTCTACTCCTAATTCTCTATAAATAAATGGTGTTATGGCATCATATTTTGCAGGTGAATCCATATGTATCCTTCCTGATATTTGATAAATATTCTTATTTTCATCATACACTGCATATCCAAATGTAAATTTTTCTGAATCTAAAACTACATCTTTATTAAATTTAAAACTAACATTAGCATCAAAACAATCGTCTGTAAGTAATATTGAATCCACCTTTGCACTTATTCCATCTTGTGTTATATAATCCATATTTATCACTTGTGCATATCCTGATTCCTTTACTTCTTCCAAACTTCCTTTAGCTTCTTCAACTGGTCTATATTGATATTCTTTAAATTTAATATCCCATTGAATTTTTGCATAAATATTTTGTGCAAAAATTCCAGTAATAATGGCAACTACAAAAATCGCTGCTATATTTAATATTTTGTATTTTTTACTTTTATTCTTTTTCATAGTATCTCCCTCCTTTATTTTAGAGATGATAGCCTGATAATTGTTATCTTGATTAAATTTTTCTTTTGCAAATTCTTCATATATCCCATTTTTCATACTACTTTACCTCCTTTCCAAATGTTTTATTTAATTCTTTTAAAGTTCGATAAATATAGTTTTTTATGGTTGATTCATTTATTTTTAGTTCTTCCGAAATCTCTGTTATTTTTAATCCCAAAGCATAATATAAATAAAAAATCTTTGCTATCAAAACATTTTTATGATTTAAGTAATTCCATATTTCTTCTATATCTTCTTTCTTTATCATATCCATTTCTAAATTAACATCAGATGGTATTTGTATTTGAATTTCTTCCCTATCCTTTGAAAAATAGATGATATTAGATTTTTCTTTATATTGATTTCTATAATATCTTTTTACTATATTCTTGGCAATTCCTATGATATATGCTTTTTCTTCACTTACTTTAATGTTATTCTTAGTTTCCAATGTTTGATATAATTCCACATAAGTATCTTGCAATAATTCATTTACATCATCTAAGTTTTGACATTTGCATATAATATATCGCAATACATCGTTATAAGTTTTGTTATAAATATCTTCAAAATTATTTTGTGTAATTAGAGTACTCATTTTTTCCACCTTTCACTTTATAAGTGTACTTTTTCATTAAAAAAGTTTCAAATTTTATAAAATTATAACAAAAATAACAGACTTTGTCTGCTATTGATAACTAAAGGTATTACTTATCTGTAAGCTCGCTTAATGCTCGCTCAGGCTAAGGGCATCCCTAAAATCATGATTGCTTTAATCTTAGATATCCCAATTCCTCCCAAACATTATACGCTAAGTTTAGACGAAACACCAAAGTAGGTTTTGCACCAGCCCTATTTTTATCAACCACGCAAGCATAATACCTAACATCTGGGTCATCGAATTTTTTCAAATCAAAAAACTTGGTATCTACTTCATTCAAAGAATACTCATAATTTTGTAAGGTATCTCTATGAATTTGTTTGATTAAGGCTAAGGTATCTAATACTTCCTTAACGGTTCTACTAACTGCTAAATCATTGACTGTCAAATTAACTGGCAAGGTATCTGTTTCTGCTAATTGTAAGGTAGCACATATATAGATTCCAAAATTTTGTGCGATATTAGAAAGAATGGTTGCTGTTTTCTTTAATTCTTCTCCAATTCCAATATTGGCTGTATCTGTTTTTAAAGTGTCATAAAATACATATTCTATTTTTTCTTTATAATAATAGTTCATAATAACTTTTTTCAATTCATCATTGGTATGATCTGTTATATTAATGAAATGGATAGAATTGTTGATTTGTTTATTTACCCAATTGGTAACACCAATGACATCTCTAAATTCTTTTGACACATCCAACAATCTTTTGGCAAAGTCTTTTTGTTTTTCTTTTTCTTCTTTTACCACAAATCCTTCTTCATCAGTTTTTACTTTTCTAGGGTCATCTGGTCTAAATTTAAATTCTAATAGCTCTCCTTCTGTTTTAGAAATTTCAATGCCATGTTGTTTTTGAATCTCTTTATTATTTAAGATGGTTGTAATTAAACACAATCTCATTTTTTCTTCTGACATTTCATTAGAGATGACTAATACTTTTTTATGGTGAACAAAGGCAGTATGTGCTGCAATATCAATCGTAAATCTACTTTTACCAGCATTGGATGGCATCGCAAATGCCATTGTCTCTCCTTTTCGGATTCCTTTGAATACTTGTGTTAAAATTGGAAACGGTAATGGTAAACCATTAGTTAGATTGTTATCTCCTAACTGTAAAAAGCTTGTTAATCCTTCATTTAAGACTGCCCTTTTGAATTTTTCTGTATCATTAACTTGTATAACTGCACTTTCGACTTCCTCAACTGACATTTTATCATATAATTCATATTCTTTGATTTCCATTACTTTTTCTTGAATATTTTGAATCGGTATGGCTAGATAATTTTTTCTTAATACAAATAATTTTTTCAAATTGATATAAATTTCTTCCATATTGTAATTTTGGTCTCTTACTTCTTTTTTTAATTTACTTTTTAGGGCATATACTTTTTCATTATCTTTGGCAAAGTTAAATCCTCTTTTGGCTTGTTCTGTCGTATAGGCTCCCCCTTCTGTAAAAATGATACTTTTATAAATATTCAATAATTCTGGATCTTCAAAATAACATTCTTCATATACATAAAAATATTTTTTGATTAATCTTGGGTCTGCTAATAATAGTCCAATATATTGTCTTTCTAAGTCATCATCACTTAACTCATCTGGAAACATTCCTGTCATATCTTCTTCATTTTCTTCTCCAGAAGCATTGTTAGCTACTTTCTTTTTTTCATTGGCAAGTAGTTCTTGTTTCTTTTGTCCTAACATTTCTATTTTCTTTAGCGAAGCAATATAATCTCCTCGTGATAAATCACTTTTAATCTCTTCAATCAATTGAAAATTTTCGTCTGTTACTGGTATGTTATTAATCAATTCATATAACTTGTCGATTTTGTCTTCATTCATTTACCGTTTCCTTCCTTTCCATCTTTTGTTTTTAGCGGATTTACGTTTAATCTATTCTACTTAATTTATCTAATATTATTTTTGCAACACCGCGTAAGCGACCAGCTGACGCATACTGCCACTGTAACAAGCAAAGCTTTAACAGTGGACAGCAAAACGAGCATTTGGCAAGTAGCGATTTAGAGCAACCGTCCATCTTTAATTTATGAAGGTTGCGACACACAAGGTGTAAAAAAATAATATAAGATAAATTAAGTTAATAAGGTTGGGTCTATCTTCCGCCACCGCCTCCGCCGTCCACCGTCCGGCCTCCGGCCACCGCCAGAAAATCCTCCTCCGCCTCCTGAGGCAGAAGAATAGGCACTTGACATAGAGCTACTAATAGCATTTGAAAAGCTATTGGAAAAATCAGTATTCATCATCAAGTACATATATCCATAAGTATTTACGTCGAATTGTTCTGTCATATTTGGATAAACAATTTTCAATTGTTTTAATACTTTATCAGCAATTCCAAATACAGTTGCATAAACTAAGAACTTTTCCCATATGACAAGTTCTGGAACTTCTCTTTTATCTAGCATAGAAAAATCTTCCATGTATCTTTTTAGTCCTTTCCATTCTGCATTTTCATCGATCCCTTTTTGGGTTAATACATTCATTTTACCTGATAACACACAAAAAACAATTAGTTGTACTAATGTGGCTAAAATAAATGGTATCATACCGATTGGATTGATATTTGGTATGGATATTAATATCCCAAAAAGAATGGTTGAAAAAACAAGGAGTATAAATAATAATACTGCATAGGCTGTTATATCTGTCTTTTCTTGTTTTCCTTTTTGATCAGCTAATTCTTTTTCATATAAAGCCTGTTCTGTACTTTTATCGATTTTCTCTTTTAGCTTCATTACTTTACTTTGTGATTTTTTAATATATTTTTCTAATTCTTTAATCGTTATTTCACCATGATTTTGTTCACATGCCTTTTTCAAAAATTCAAAAATTGCCTTTTCATCTTTAAAAGCTTCTAATTTTTCTGAATTTTCCTCTAACATCTTTATTGTTATGATTTTGTCATTTACTTGAAAGTCTATCATTTTCTTTAAGTTCAAATCTAACAAAGTAGCAGAAAATACCCTTCCAATATGAGTACTACTATAAAAGCTTCCTACTTGTTTCTCCAAAAGTGCTAACGCCTCCGCTGGTGTAGCATTTTCTCTTGGCATTTCTCTATAATATTTTATTTCTTGACTTGGCACCAATTTTTTACTTGTTTTAATTTTTTTGACATTTTTAATAATGGATTTAATTGAGAAAATGGTTAAGATAATAGCAACTAAATTAACTATTATGGTAGCTATTATTTTCATATCTTCTTTCCTTTTTCTTCTTTCATTGGCTTGATTGGCCCATTTGGTTTCTTCCTGAAGTACTTGCTCTAATCTTTCTGTATTTTCTCCTCTACCTGCATGCGTTATCATTTCTGTTGGAAATAAAGTTCTTACTTCTACATATCTTCCAGAACGAAATCTATGAATTGTAAATTCAATTTTATTGGTATCAGTGGCATAGATTTCTCCATTTAAGTCTTCCGTATGCCCCCAAACTTTGATATTTTCTTTACTATCAGCATTATAAGGCAACAAAATCGTTCCTGTTATTTTCTTAGCATCTATTTCAAATTCCTGCCCTACAAACTGCCAATATAGTTCTGCATAATCTTGGTATTTGGCTATAGCATCTTCTACTTGATAGGAAATCTCATAGGTTCTTGTTGCTGAGCTATCTTCTAGTCCTACTCCCCAAGCAATCTCAAATTCTTTGTCATCATTTAATCCTCCAAAATATTTTCCTTTTGGCAAATGATAACTCCATTGATTTTGCTTGCTAAATGGCTGTTTCTTTGCATTGGTTACCTCTGTTACTTGTACATTGGTTATGTTAGAATATTTTGTTTTATCTGTCTTGAATGTTTTATACAAAGTATTGGTATCCTCTATTTCGATATTCCATTTTTCGGTAACATTCATACTTCCATCTTGGTTGATTTGTGCTTGAAAGTCTAGTTGATTTAGGAATAAGTCACTCGATGAAGCTTGTACTGGGTTAGTCATAAATAAGATACTGGCTATTCCTATTATCAAATAGGTTACAATTTTTTTCACTTTCTTCTCCCCTTTTTTGTCGTTCTTCCTAATTTTTTAATCGTGTTGATATATTAATATTTTGCAGTTCAAGACCAGTAGATAGACCCCAGCTATGTTTTGAACAAAAAATATTAATATATCAACATATTTATAACTTTTCTATATTATATACTTTTCCATTTTTTAAAGCAATAGATTTTTGATTTAAAATATAGTCTCTATAACCAATTCAATAAACAGTACACAAAAAATAATCCTTAGCAATGGTTCTACGATTTTATTAGCTTTTTTTATGGCTAATCCTGCTCCAATATAATTTCCTAACATAGAACTGATTGTGGCAGGAATTGCTATCGCAAACATTATCTTTTTATCTAACAAGAATGTTATCATAGCAACTAGATTTAATAAACAATTTATAATTCTAGCATTTCCAGCAGCTTTCACTTGATCTATATGAAATATTTTGATAAATATCAAAATCAAAATAGAAGTTGTCCCAACACCTATTGTCCCTCCATATAAGCCAATTACTAATCCAATCAATAATGATACTACTAGTTTTTTTCTTGGTGATAAAGTTTCTAATAGCTTTATTGTTTCTCTTTCTTTTGTAACATTTTCTTTTTTAGATGTTCTATACTTTTTTATAATAGAAATAATAAAAAAAACTGAGATTAGAAAAATCAATGCATATCGCAAATAGACATCATTGATACATAATATCAATTTTGAGCCTACATAGGTTCCTAACATACATAGAATAGAAAACATAATTATTAATTTTAGTTCATACTGTTTGTTCTTTATATATCTTAGTGCAGATACAAGCATTCCCCAAAATGCTACAAATTTATGGGTCCCTAATGCATAATGTACTGGCATACCTACAACTAAATAAGTTGGAAAGCTAATGATTGAACCACTTCCAGCAATTGCATCTATGATACTAGCTATGAATATTAATGGACATATAATTAATAATTGATATATTTCTGCCATCTTTACCATCTCCCCATTGATTTTTCCATATCTATCATCCATTTTTTGCATAGTCTATAATAAATTTTGTGATCACTAAAATGGAAGCCTTCATATATTAATTCTCCTACTCTATCATATATAACAAAAGCCTTTGCGTGAGAAGAACTGACCAATGCTTTTTTTACTCCATTTTTCAATATAGCAGGTAATACATATTCATACATCATTTTAAATCCTATGCCTCTATACTCTTTTTGAATTACAAAAGCTTGTACAACAGCATATTCGTCTATATTTTCAATATCTTTTTTATAATTTATTTTTTCTAAAAACTCTCTTATATATTGTTCACCTCTTATCATAAATACATGACCTATTATCTTGCCTTCAAGTTCTGCACAAAATACATTAATTTCTATCTCTTCTCCATTTTCTATTCTATTGATTAATTCGTGATATTTTTTCTTGTCATGCTCATATTCATCCCAGTCATCATACATATTATTTTCTTTTTTATTTTTTACATGTAATTTTGTAGGCTCCAATATTTTTTCTAGGTTAGATTTTATTTTAGTAAGTTCATCTTTACTAGATATGGAATAAAATTTGATTTTTTCTTTTTCTATTTTCATAAATATTTCCCCCTGTATAATATATTTGCAATCCACTACATTATATACTTTTCCATTTTTTAAAGCAATAGATTTTTTCAGAAAAATGTGTTATAATTCTTACATATAAGGAGGAAAATTATGGCATTTGATGGAATTGTGACCAAAGCAATTGCTTCGGAATTGCAACAACTAGCAGGAGCAAGAATTGACAAAATTTTTCAACCTAATAAAAACACCATTTTATTAGGTTTTTATTTAGATGGTTCTAATTATTTATTAAACCTATGTACTGACGCACAAAACTATCGTATTCATCTAACAACCCATGCAAAACCCAATCCTAAAATAGCTCCTAACTTTTGTATGGTACTTCGCAAACACCTACTAGGATTGCATATCAAAAGCATTACAACTAACAACTTAGAAAGATTAGTTGTAATTGATTTCGAAGGATTTGACGATGTTGATGATATTATTTCTAAAAGGCTAATTGTAGAATTGATGGGAAAACACTGCAATATCATTTTATTAGATGAACAAAATAGAATCATTGATAGTTTAAGACATATTCATAAGGAAGATAGTTCTAGGGATATTGTCCCTCATGTTAAATACACCTATCCTACTACTACAAAATATAACTTTTTAGATTGTTTTCGTTTTGAAGATTTTTATGAAAAAGTTTCATCTTCATCGAAGGATGCTATTTATAATGTTTTTAATGGAATTAGCAAATCTTTTATAGAAGCTTCTTTAAAACATCTTGGTATTGATGTGTTAAATGAAGATACTTTGAAAAAGCTTTACGAGCATATGAAGGAAATGATCAATCGAACAGATAGTGATTTATTAGACTTTGCATTAATAGAGACTAAAAAACGAGATTATTTTCTAATAGAAGCGGAAAACTCTTCCTCTCCTTTTCATTTAAACTTTTTTATCGATGACTTTTATCATGAAAAGGAAACTTCTGAGGAATTTAAAATCTATCGTGATAGTATTTTAAAAATGATTTTAGACCTTTTAAAAAAATATAAAAAGCGACTTTTCAATATTAATGAGAAACTAAATGCTTGTGAAGATATGGAAAAATACCAAATATATGGCGAACTTATAACAGCAAATTTATATCAAATTCCAAATAAAAACGTAAAAGAAATCACACTTGACAATTATTATGACAATCAAAAAATTACAATTCCTTTAGATGATAGATATTCTCCTTCTGTTAATGCCAAGCATTTCTTTAAAAAATATCATAAATTAAAAAATGCTTTAGAAATTGTAACTTTGCAAAAAGAAGAAACTAGGAAGGAACTAACTTATATTGAAAGTATTGTATACGAATTAGAAAATTGTTCTACCATAGAAGAAGTATCCGAAATCTTTGAAGAAATTTCTGAAAATATAATTTTTAAGGAAAAAACCGAACATCTTAAAAACAAGAAAAAAGCAAAAGTGAAAAAATCTTCTCTCACCAAAAATAAAAATGTTTCTTTTAATCCTTTAAAATATACCATTGATAACTATACTCTATTAGTTGGAAGAAACAACAAAGAAAATGACTACTTAACCTTAAAATATGCTAAAAAAACAGACTTATGGTTTCACACCAAAGACATTCATGGTAGCCATGCTATCTTGCAAATAAATTCAGGTCAGTTGCCAACTGATACAATTTTAACCCAATGTGCCAAAATCGTTGCCTATCATAGCAAAGCCAAAAATTCTTCTAATGTACCAGTGGACATCTGCGAAGTGAAATATGTAAAAAAACCAAATGGTGCCAAACCTGGTATGGTAATTTATAGCAATAATAAGACTTTCTATGTGAATCCCAAAAAATGAGACAAGGGGGACAGGTTTCTTTTGTCTCATAAATCAAGTCGAAAAATGTCAAAAAATAAATGAACTAAAAAACGACAAAAAATATGAGACAGTTTAAACCTGTCCCCCTTGTCTCACATTCTCTCTCATCTCGATTTGCAAATTATGTAAAATTATAGTATAATTATGTTGATATAGTTAGTATTTTTATATCATTCCAGGTACTAATTAGTACTTGATTTTCCTTGGACTTTAGTACAAACAAATTGAACAGGCACCAAATTTAAGGAGGGAATTATTATGAATGTAAAAGATGTTAAAAAGTTACCATGGGTATCAATTGAAGACTGGTCAGATTTGCCAGCAACTGCGATAGCTGGTGGATACGGAGTAGCAGCCATGCAATACAATGTATCAGAGGAAAACATAGATACATTTATTACAAGCATCTATTGTGAAATATCACGTAAGTTACAAATTTCTTATGATACATTAGAGTCCCTTTTGCGGGAAGAAAACAGAGCTTTTTACTCATTTAAAAGTCAACTTTTTTCCAAGTTTAGCAATTGGTGTAAAAACGATCCTAAATTACTAAGTTTAGAAAAAATGCTCCGAATCCCTGCTACTGACTCTGTTGAAACCTGTTTGGAAGTATTTAAAAAACTTTCTGATAGTGAAAAATCTGAATTTTTGCAAAAAATCGAACAATACTAACATCTTTAAGATTAAGAAAAATTTTTTCTTCCCCTCATATCTCATATGAGGGGGCTTTCTTATTCGAATGTAAAAAAATCAACTAAAAAACGACAAAAAATATGAGACAGTTTAAACCTGTCCCCCTTGTCTCATCATACTCCTTTGTAACTTTATTGAACTATTGGCAAATAAAATCAAGAACACGACAAAAAGCATAATGATTATATTAGAATTCGTATAAGCCATTAAAATAAATATACTATTGCCTATTATTCTACCAATAACCAGATAAGTCTCAAATGTTAACCAATACTCAACTTTATATTCTTTTTTAATTTTCTCAATATTACATAAATTTGCTTGGTTACTATTGTTTACTAACTCCATCATTGTCTTTGATATCGTTTGAAATAAATTAAACAAAATGATAGTTATTGTATTACATTTAAAAATCATAAAACATAAAGATATTACTGTTAATGTTGTAGAAATTTTAATAGTCGGTATATACTGTTCTTTTTTGATAAACTTTGCAAATAAAATTCCTATTATAGAAGTAATAACACTAAATATCGATGTAAAAATCCCTAAACTAAAACTGTTAGAAAATACTTTTATAATATATATTGTAACGATATACGAAAAAGCACCTTCTGAATAAGTAATACCATTAAAAATCTCAGTTTTTCCTAATTGCTTAAATCTCTTATCCTTTTTGGTAAGTTTAAAATACTCTTTAAAATTAACTTTATTACTCTGTGGAATGTTTGTATCTTTAAAAATAAAGGATAATATGATTCTTAATACCACAATGATTAAAACAATCATCAAGCTTTTCAAAAATCCTGTGGCATAAATTAAACTTCCAAATAGTAACGGAAATAGAATCGATAAAACCGATTGTGTTGCTGTACAAGTACCTATGAATTTCGCTCTTTCTTCATTCTTAACGCCATCTGTTTCAAGCATATTATAAACAGAGTAATAAAAGCCTTCTTCTAGCCCATATAATAATCCAACTAAATAGATATAATCTATTATTTTATCTTTTAACAAGATAATCGTTAAAAAATATATAAAATCTAATAGCATTCCTATTCTCATTAGATTAACTCTATGGCTTGACTTAGCTAAATTTCTGGTTAAAAACATTACACTATAAATAGAAACTACCGCAACTAATTTATAAATTCCTAATGGTAAGATATTATGTTCTGATACATCTAAAAAATATAATACCAAAAAACTATCAACAAAACTTGCTAATATTCGTTTTAGTATTCTTAAATTAAATAAGACTTTGTAATTATCAATTTGCATATCCATTGTTTCGTTTATTGCTCCTTTTATTTTATCATTTAATTTATTTTTACTTCATTGACAAAGAAAGTAAAATATTGTATATTGTACTTGCCTTTCTACAAAGGTAGAAAGGAGGTACATATGAACAACTTCTTGAAATTGCTAAAACTTTATTTGATTTACTTAATTGTAAAACATTTAAGTGATTAGCAAAGAAAAAAGACTAGGTATGCTTGCGGCTCCTAGTCTTTTTTTATACATATTGAACAACTTCTTTCGCAATTGCTAACTATATATTAGCACATATTTTATTCTATGTCAAATAATGGATTTTATTCGTACCATTCGTTTTATTTAATTAATTTTTACTTTGTTGACAAAAAAAGTAAAATATTGTATATTGTACTTACCTTTCTGCAAAGGTAGAAAGGAGGTTTTTATGAAAAACTTACAAAAGCTACTAAAACTTTATTTGATTTACTTAATCGTAAAACATTTAAGTGAGTAGCAAAAGGAAAAAGACTAGGAAAGATTTAGATGACTCCTAGTCTTTTTTACTTTATGAAAAACTTGCTTTGCAATTGCTAACTATATATTAGCACATATTTTATTCTATGTCAAATAATGGATTTTATTCACCAATATGAAACAAATAAGTCCTTCCCCTTGTCCTTGTTTCACGTCCCCATTTAATCCTGGAACCAGTGGGGACATTTTTTACCAAAAAATTAAAAATGTCAAAGCTGTTGCTAATAGAACTTCTCCCTTTGTCAATTCCTTTGGTAAAATCTCTAATTCACCACCTGGTTCCTTTTCCTTTACCGTATCTATCTTGTAATATGCGACATCATTCGCTCTAAAAAGAACTTCAAAAGGCTGTGTTTCGGTATTATCCTTGTTTTCTATTTCTACATAACTTTTTCCTACCAATACATCTCTTTTGGTATATAATTCAATCTTTAAATACTTGCCTTGTATCTTTCCAGTATCTTTTATCATTCCTCTAATTCTTCCATTGACATAAGTGGCATCTGCTTGATAGACCACAACTTGTGAATTTTGATCTTGCCTTTGTATGTCTTTATAAGTAGAATTGATTCCTACATAAATTAGAAAATCTGAAAGTACATATACCCCTACTAAGATCAATACCCATATTACAATTTTTACTCTTGTATCGAACTTTTCCATTTTATTTTCCTCATTTCTTCATTTTCTTAATCCATATTTTTCAAACTATCTGTATTATACCAGATTTTGCCTACTAATTCAACACTTCCTTTTATTCAAGTTTCGACTTTTTGCAATTGAGGGGTTGTAATATATCATTTTTTTACACTTTGTGTGTCGCAACCTTCCTTTATTAAGAAAGGTTGGTTGCTCCAATGCTACTTGCTTTGCTCGTTTTGCTGTCCACTGTTAAAGCTTTGCTTGTTACAGTGGCAGTATGCAGTAGCTGGTCGCTTACGCAGTGTTGCAAAAATGATATATTACAACCCCTCAATTGCAAAAAGTCGAAACTTAAATTCCTTTTAAGTTCATTTTTCAGAAACCAATACTTACACTTCTATCTCTTTTCCCAAAAAAGTCGAATAAATAAACACATGATTCACTTTTTTATGCAAAGCATTTTCTAAAGCCCTTTGGTACAATTCCAATTGTTTTTTATACTTATCTACTAACTCTTGTTCTGTTTGAACAAAATCTGTCTTGTAATCCACCAAAATCAGTTCATCTTGTCCATTGATATAATACAAATCAATCATTCCCTGTACCAATATGTTTTCTGGCACATCCTCTTGATAAACCTCTTTGGCTGGTATCGTAATATAAAACGGTTTTTCTTTCTGAATTTCTTTAGCTTGTTTTATATCTTGCCAGATTTTTGACTGTGTAAATTTTAGAACAGCAGTTGGATTAATATGATCTGCCTCTTTTGAAGTAATCATTTCTTTGTCCACCATATCATGAATTAATTCTTTTACCTTCTCTAAGGTATATTCAATTTTTTCGTCTAATTTTTGCATACATAAATGTAATAGTGTTCCTTTCTGTGCTCCTGTAAGTTTAATTTCCTTCTCTTGCTTTGTAAATTTAGGAGCTGGAAAACTAACTTCAATTTGTTCTTCTTCTCTTTGTTTTATCTTCGTAACAGAAGATTTTGTAGGGATTTTAGTGGATAACTCATAAGCATAGGTATCCTTTAAGGTACTTGCTATTTTAGCTATTTCTTCCTCATCTATTTTATGTTCTTCCATCATCTCTAATAAATTGATATTTTCTTCTTCTCTTTTTTCGCAAAAATCTAGTACGTCCTTTTTCGTATAGGTCTTTAAGTCTACTATTGTCTCAACTTGTGACGGTTCATAAAAATACACTAACAAAATCCAATCGATATATTTGATATACTTTTTCACTAAAATGGGATTGATTTTTTGATTTTGTTTTTGATATCTCTCAATTTGCTGCAACAGCTTTTCTTTCTGTTTTTCAAAATCTTTTTTGATTCCTGTTATAATAAGTTTTTCTTTGGCTCTTGTCAAAGCAACATACAAGATTCTCATTTCTTCTGATAAGGTTTCTATAAAAGTTTGATTGCGAATCGCTCTTTTGCTCAATGTATCATATTGTACTTGTTTTTCATAATCAATATATTTCACACCGAATGCCTAATTCTTGATGTAACAATATATTTTGATTTAAATCCATTAGATTAAATTGTTTTCCTGTGCTTGCTAAAAACACAACTGGAAATTCTAGCCCTTTACTTTTATGAATACTCATAATTCTAACAACATTATCATTTTCTCCTATGATTTTAGCAGCTCCCATATCTCCACTGCTTAATCTTAGTTTTTCGATAAAATGAATAAAATTGTATAATCCTTTAAAACTTGCTGTTTCATACTGTTTGGCTCTTTCAAACAACATTCTTAAATTTGCTTGTCGCAATTGTCCATTTGGCATTAAACCTGCATAATGATAATATCCTGTATCAGAATAAATTTTCCAAATCAACTCATCTAATGCTAAATATTCTTGTTCTTTTCGCCATTGTGCTAAACTTTTTAAAAAGTTTTCTATTTTATTTTTTAAATCCTTCTCTACAGAAAGCTTGGCTTTTTGTAAGCAAGCATAAAAGTTATCTTGTTTGTCTGCTAGACGAATTTGAATTAGTTCGTCATCAGTAAATTTGCCAATACTAGACCTCATAACCGTTACTAATGGAATGTCTTGGATTGGATTATCAATAATTTTTAGTAAACTGATTACAGTCTGAATTTCAATGGAATCCAAATATTCTTGTGAACTGTCGGAAAATACAGGCATTTGCAAATTCAATATTTCTTGTTCATAGAGCGGTGCTACATTGCTAGTACTTCTTAATAAAATTACAATGTCTTTATATTGAAGAGCTCGATATTTCTCTTGTTTTTTGTCCCACACTTGAAATTTATTTTCTATTAATTTCTGTATTTTATTGGCTACAAATTTAGCTTCTAACTCTACATCTGCTATATTTTCTTCTTGCTGTTCTTTCCTTTCTTCTGTTGTTTCTGTTGGTTCTTCTGCTTCCACTACTGTTTCTATTGCTTCTTCGGTTTCCTCCTCAGCCACAGAATCGATGACATGAATTTCGATTTTTTCATCTTGATTAATTTTGGGGTAATTTGCTCCCAAATTCAAAAATTCCTCTTCGTTGTAATGAATGTCTCCCAATGTTTTGCTCATAATATCTGCAAAAATTAAATTAGTAAATTGTAAAATGTTTTGCTTACTTCTAAAGTTTTTGAATAACTGAATTTTCAAGTCTTGTTCTGGTTCTTTTGTTTCCTTTTTTTGATAGGTTTCGTATTTATGTAAAAACAGTTCTGGCATAGCTTGTCTAAATTTATAAATACTTTGCTTGACATCTCCTACCATAAAAATATTGTTATTTCTAGATATAGCAGTTAATATATATTCTTGTACCAGATTACTATCTTGGTACTCATCAATAGCGATTTCTTCAAATTTGTTTTGATATTTTTTTGCTACTTCACTCGCATTTAATAGGATGTCTAAGGCAAAATGCTCGATATCACTAAAATCTACGATATTTTTTTCTCTCTTTCGTTTCGTAAATTCTTTTTCAAATGCTAAAATTAGATTTTGTAATTTTACCAAAATCGGATACATATCATAAATATCTTGATTGGCTTCTTGTGAATTACAAATTAGTATCTTGTCCAATACTTTGGCTAATTTCTTTTTTACTTCATCTCTGATTTCTTTTGCCTTATCTTTGCTTTCTGATTCCACCTTTTGTCTTGGCCAAGTTACAAATTTTAGGTTTCCGAGCTATTTCATAAGCTTTGTCCCAATGATTTAAGCTGTTTTTTAATTCTTCTAGTTGCTGGATGTCACTTCTAATGGTTTGATAAAATTTTTCTAGTTCTGGTTCCTTAGACAAATCTTGTTTTACTTTTTCTAACATAGTAATATCATCGATTAATTCTTCTTTGACTTCTTGCAATAAAATATTCCCCCAAGATGTTTGACTAAAATCTTCTTCTAGTTTCCCATCTAAATTAAACATTTCTATTTTTTCTGATAACCATTTTTGCGGAAATGGATTGCTTTGTATGTAAGAATGTATTTTTAAAACTAAATCTTTTAGTGGTGTGTCATCTCTGTAACTGGTGTATACATTGATTAATTTCGTAAAATCGCTATCCTCTGTTTCATATTTTTCTTCAAAAATGTCTTCGATTACTTCTTGTTTTAATAATTCCATTTCTGTTGTGTCTGCAATCCTAAAATTAGGTGATATACTTTCTAATTCGTAAAAATTGTTTCGTACTACTTCTAAACAGAAAGAGTCAATGGTACAAATGTTAGCTTTGTTTAATAAGGTTACTTGCCTTTGTAAGTTTTCGTCTTCTGGGGTTTCTTCTAGTTTTTGATAAATGGCATTTAAGACTCTTTCTCTCATTTCGGATGCTGCACTGTTGGTAAAGGTTACGACTAATAGTTTGTCAATGTCTACTTTGTCTTGTATGATTTTGTTGATAATTCTTTCTACTAATACGGCTGTTTTTCCGCTTCCAGCAGCTGCTGCTACTAATATGTTGCTTCCTTTTTCGTAGATGGCGTCTTGCTGTTCTGGTGTCCAGTTTACTTGGCTCATTTGTTACTCCTTTTATCTATGATATCAACAACTTCCCCTATATACATTCTGTGCATAGGTTCTTCTTTATAAAATCGATCTACTTCACTTTGTGGAATACTGTTTGTATCAATATT
>CANOYI010000003.1 GCA_947571515.1 uncultured Clostridium sp.
TTCAAGCCATTTTTCTTTTAAATGGTGGAGATGAGGAGAGTCGAACTCCTGTCCATAATATCTTCCAAATAGACTTCTACAAGTTTAGTTTATCTTTTATTTTCATTTTGTTCTCACCGACAAACAGGTTAAAACAAAATATAGCTTTTTAAAATACCCACTACTTTAAAAGCAAAAGTAGCTTTGTTTCCCACTAGTTATGACACTTTACTAAAATCTGTGGGTCGTTTCAGTAAAGCGTAGCCACAATTAGGCAGCTAATGCTAATTCTCTATTATCAGCGTTTATATTTAACTTTCGCTTTTTTTAAGTGGCCAAAGCGAACATCCACTACTTGCTATCTATCCTTCTGGTAATATGTCGAAACCATTACATCCCCGTGTATGATTTATTATACTATATTTCTTATAATTTATCAATATTTTCTTTTGAAAATCATATACTATTTTAGGTGATTAATTATGGGTATCGTTTCTACAAATGTGTCTTACAATTCTAATGTTTTAAGACAAAATTTAAGTTCCTTATTAAGAGCTTATCCTTTTCTTAACGTTCAAACAGTTGGAAATAGTGTTTTAGGAAAGCCTATCTATGTGATTAAATTAGGACGTGGTCCAAGAAAAGTATTTTACTCTGGTTCCATTCACGCCAAGGGCTGAATATATCAGTATGACTTGTCCTATATATAGGGGAAATATTGCTATTTCCCCTAAACTTACTTATATCAATTTATCAAGGTTCACTTTAAGTTTAAATTCTAAATTCTTTCCTTCATATATAATAATTTTATCTAATACTTGGGCTAAAACTTCTTTTGCTGGTTCTTCTGCTTTTATTATCTCATCAAAATATTCTAGTGCTTGTTTCACTTTTTTAACTTTATCTTTTTGTGTTTGATTTTCTAAATATCTTAAAGTTTCAGTTATTTTAGTTATTTCCTTTAACTTATCTTCTATCATTTGTGAATATGTTTCTTCCACTATTTCTTCTTCCTCTGCTGTTTTAACTTTGGTCATTTCCTTTACTTTCTGCATTTGCATTTGTCTATATTCTTGCTTTATTCTCTCTAGTTTTATCTTTAACTTTTCTTGATTACTCTGTGATTTCTTTTTAACTTTATCTAAATTCATACCTTTTAGAAAATCCTTATATTCTGTTCTTACTGCTTTCAAAAATATTTTAAAATTTTCTAATATGTATTGTTCTTCTACTGTATGATAGGTACACCTTAATTTCCTATATTTACTATAATTCAAACATTCATAATATTTTTTTCCATATCTCATATAACCAGTCGCTGACGCTCCACAATCCCCACACCTCACAAATCCACCAAATATATAATAGTGTTTTCCTTTCTTATAAAGACTTGTACTTTCTGCTCTTTGTTTCAATATTTCTTGTACCTTATTAAACTGCTCCTCTGTTATTATTGCTTCGTGGTGGTCTTTAAATTTATGACGTTCTTCTTCTGGTATTATTTTTACTTTTTTTCCATGTATCCCTATAACCTCTTTTTTATGTGTTACTAATGTTCCTATATATGTTTTATCTCTTAAAATCTTACTAATCATATCTGTTTCCCAATATTCTCTTACTTTTCTTTCTATGTTTCTTCCTCTTGCTTTCTTAAATCTTTCTGCTTCTATAATAGATGGGTTTTTAAAATCATATTCCGTATTAAGTTTTTTGGCTATTGATGTCATTCCATAACCTTGTTCATATAAATCAAATATTGTTTGTACCGCTTCTCTGACTTCTTCATTTACTGTAAGTGTTCCACCTTTTCCTTTTATATAACCATATCTTGGTCCTTGTATTACTGTTCCCGCTTTCATTTTATTACCTAATGAATCTCTTACTTTTCTTGATGTTTCTTTTACATACCTTTCATTGTACCAAGTTTCAATACCTACTATATCGTCATCGTCTGTTAATAAATTAAATGTACATCCTCTTTGTTTAATTAGTATCAATTCTACTTCTTCCGTTTTCCATTTATTTATAATCATTTGTGCAATTCCATTATTCCTTGAAAGTCTTGATAAATCTTTCATTAGTACAATTGGTTTTTCTTTACTTTCATTTACTAAATTATATAATTCATTAAATGCTGGTCTATCTTCTATTGGAATATAACCCGATACATTATCGTCTTCAAATGTTCTTTCAATTTCCCACCCTTGCTCTTCTGCATACTCTTTGGCAATATCATTTTGTGTTTTAATGCTTCCATAATTCTTTTTATCTTCATCTTTACTTATTCTTGAATAATTATATACTTTCTTCATATAATCCTACCTCTCTTATTTAGTTTGCTAGTGCATATATTGCTATATGCACTAACTTGTTACTAACTATTAACTGCTACTAACTGTAACATTGCTTTTAGTGATGTCATTATTTCATTTTGTCCTCCAACAAAAACCACCACTCTATTTTTTCCATTTCTTAACCCTTTTATTTCTTCTTTTATATCTTTTGCTTCTGCTTCTTCTGCTCCAAGAAATACTTGGGTTACTCTATCTTTACCTATTACAACATTATTAACTTTCACTTGCTAACACCTCATTAAATCTTATGTTGTAAGTCTCTCAATATGCTTCAATGCACAAAAAAAGACTTCTGCCAAAGTGGGAAAATCCCACTTGACAATAAAGTCCAAAACAATTATAATTATATTGGTCGTATAATTAAGTGTTTAGACTTGATTATATTAAATTTTGATATGAAAATCGGTTGCTCCAACAACTGATTTTCATTTTTTTACTTTCATAGGGCATTACCTCCTCTCACCATTTCTTCAATGCTATTTTGTACTTGATTTAATTGTTTAACTGCATTGGTATATCTATTGATAATTTCTTCTTGCTCTTCTAAACTTATTATTGGAATAGATAATTGTTCTAACATTGCTACTGTAATTCTTGCTTGCCTTGTATTTTTTGTGCATAGTTTTAAAATCCTATTCCTAATGCTACTTGAATTTAATATTGTGTATAAATATTTTGGTATAACTTTATCGCTTGTTACTCTTATTATTAAATTGCTATCATTGTATACACAATCTTCCGCTTGTATATCTTCCATAAAAATTATGTCCAACTGGTCTTTACCTGGGAATACTGGTATCACTATGTCACCATTTTGTATGCTATAATCCTTATATTTCTTGCTTAAATCTTGTTTAATGCACATTATATGTTCTAGCTTCTTTATATCTTTTTCTACTGCTAATGCTTTAATTATTTTATGTCCTAGAAATCCTACTTTCCCTTTACTTTCAATTATATCTGCTTTTTCTTGTGCTTTAAATATTGAAAAATTCACTTTTTTATCAACTTGCAATCCTTTCATTGTTACACCTAATTCATTTATTTTACTATAATCCATAATCTATTCCTCCAAGTTAAGTGTATTTTTAACTTAAATGTATTATACACTTAACTTGTTTGGTTTGTCAATAACCTCCTTAAAATTTTTTAAATATTTTTACTAAATATAAAAAGGTGGAAAATTCCACCTTTGATTATATACCAATATTTACTTATACTGTTGTTTCAACTTGTTTTGCTAACTTATAAAATGTATTTCTTTTCATATTTGCATTTGCCATTGCTTGGGTGGCTGTTTGCTTACCATTTTTCCATTTGCTATATTCTGTCATAAATGCTTCTGTTATTTCTGCCTTTGGTCTACCTAAATGCTTATTTTGTGCTTTCGCTATGGCTATTCCCTCGGCTTGCCTTTTCTTTATATTATTTCTTTCATTTTCTGCATTATAAGATAAAATCTGCAATACTAAATCTGCTACAAATGTTCCTAATAAATCTTTGTGTAATCTAGTATCAAGTAATTCCATATCTAACACTTTAATATCTGCCTTGCATTCTGTTGTTAATTCTTGCCATTCTTTTTTTATTTCTATATAATTTCTGCCTAATCTATCAATTGAATGTATAACCAATATACTATTTGGGCTATCTTTTAACATTCTTTTTAGTGTTTGATATTCTACTCTATTAAAATCTTTTCCGCTCTGCTTATCTAAAAATATTCTTTCTTTTGGAATTCCAAAATCTAACATTGATTGTAATTGTCTGCTTTCATTTTGGTCTTTACTACTCACACGAATATAACCATAAATTTTTTGTTTATTTTCCATAATACCCACCCCTTGGTCAGCTATTATAAATGCTTTGTTTGTAAAAGTCAAGGCTATTTTATAAACATTTGTAAATCATTTTATCAACCTTTACAAACACGCTATTTACTATATTTTTAATGTTTATAAAGGTATACCTTTACAAATAATAAGTTTAAACTAATATGTAATACAAAGAAACCCCTTTCTCATAGAGATAGGGGAAAAGAAAATATATTTACTTTTTAAGACAAATTATTCTTCCATTTTCAAGAAATAGATGTCTTCAGGGTCAACCGGCATAAGGGTAAAGGAAATGTCAGATGCTGAAATCAAGATAATATGTTTCCAGTCTGTTGCCATTGCACAAACATCAATCACAACTCTTGTTTCTGGATAATCATCAGTTGCTTCCCATCTCAACTCTATAGTTCCTTGTTTTCTACCTTCCTTGCAAGAAACTCCATCGCTATGCTGCAATTTTTCAACTGCACTGTGATGTAAGTAAATCCATGCATTTGCCGTCCGCTCTTTCATTTCTGCTAATACGTCCAATGGGCATTTGTCCTTTGGTACAATTATTACTTCTTTTTTCATAGTGAATCCTCCTTAAATTGATTATAATAGTAAATAGTACCTATAACTATGTGATATTACTCACATTTAAATAAATTATACAACATTTTACATAAAATTGCAAATTTTGTATTTTCAAAAATATGGGCTATGGTAATTATATGCTTATATTGCTAAAAGTGTCTTAAAATTGAATGTCGTTATAATCTCACACTAATAAAACAATAATTAAAGTAGGGGCTAGGGTTGCTCCTACTAATTTTCTATATTTTTAATTTTTATATCTGTATCAAGTATTCTTGAAATTAAATAACCATAATAAAACATTTTTTCACATTCTAATGCACTCATCTGCATTTCGATTTCCCAATACTTTTCAAATAATGTTTGTTGTGCTTCTGTAAATGACTTTTCTAATATATCAGAAACTTCTATGCTTTTTGTTCTTATGGTTTCATATTCTTTGTTTGTTCTACAAAAATCTTCTTCAAACATTTCATATATATTTTGTAACATTGTTATTTTATTAAAATATAGTTCAACATCTTTTATAGTATTGGTTTCAAATATATTATCGAAATGTTGTAATAAATTTTGTATCTTTTCTTTTCGTTCTTCAATGCTTTTATTTTCCATTTATAACTAACACCCCCTTGCTTTCAAAAATGGCTTGCAAGTCTTGATAATGTTAGTATATAGGCTATTTTGCTTGATTGCAACTCCCAAATTTAAAATTTTATGCTGATATTTTTAATCATAAAATTCTTATAAGTTTAAAAATATAACAAGGGTTTTTATATTGATTTTATATTTTTGCTATTACTCTTTTATTGCTTGTAATATAAAAATGTCTTAAATTAAATCCTCGTTGCAACCTCTTATTGCTAATTTGTTATTTGTATTAGATATTTTCAAAATACATTAAATTTTGCTGGTTAGTGTGAAATTTCTTCGCTTATCTCTTAACAATTGACAATTCTCAACTTTATTGTTTTTACTACCTCTTACACTTATGTAATACTTGTATGGTCTAAAAGTATATTTTAATAAAGTATCACAATCAACTTTTTCTATTTCTGTATCAATAAATGGGTCAATTGGTTTACCATTTTCTTTAAATGCTTGTACTACATAATTGGTATCTCGTTTTGGTGTATATATTTTGCCTAATATCTTTTTTGGCTTTAATAAAGTGTAATACATTACTTGGGCTTTAACTTGTAATAATCTTGCTATCTTTAATGCTACTCGTTGATTGCCAATAACTGCAATCTTATTTGTACCTTTAACTATGAAAAATACAAGTTTCAACTCATCTGCTAACACAATAAATTTATTGAAAAGTCCGTAATTTAGGTCATCAAGTATCGTTATAACTGGCGATGTTTCTAACTTGGAAAAAGATACAATTTCTTCAATTGGTATTTCTTGTAACTTAATTATTTCTAACACTTTCACTTAATACACCTCCATATCTAAAAAATCTGTGCAAATGTTACTTAATGTCATATAACTTATATTAACTAAATTATAAATGTAACTTGCTGTTGCTAGGTCAACTGATATTTCTTGTAAACGAATTAAAATATCATCAATTGTTTCTTTCTCTAATTGTAATAAGTCTGCTATGTCTAGTCTATCATTATTTTGTAACCCCTCTGTTAAAATCTTTCTGCTTGCTGATGTTTTACTAATCTGTTTTCTGCTTACCATTTTTCTGCACCTCCTCCGTATTTAATTTGAATATTGTATATGCCTTGTTTAGTAAAGTGGTTGATTTTAATAGTAAGGTGATTATATAGTCTAAATCTGCACAAGATAAATCTGTTGTGAATTCTGCTAATGTTTCTAGTTGTCTTATGATTTTGCTATTTTCATAAATACTTGTTTTTAATGATGTATCTTGTAAGTCTTGTCTAATCTCAATTAAGTGCATATAACCACCCCTAACATAAATTTGAAAGTTCTAATCTGGAAAAATTAGAATTTGTGCATTGTACTTTTTTAGTACCTGCTCATTAATATTTTACATTTTCTTTTTAGAAATTCTAAAATTCTATATGTCTATCTCTTGGTCTATATTCTGCTTTTGTTTCTTTCTCTGGTTCTGATGGTGGTGCTAATTCTTTATCTGTAATATCAAAATATTTTGCTTGTGCATTTTCTTGTATCAATGTATATAAACTTTCTAAACTATCAAATTCACAACTATTGTCCAATGTAACTGGGTTTATTCCTAACTCGCTTAACATTTTTATATAGTTATCTACTGTTGCACTGCTCCAAGTTTTATGATTACAATGCTTTGTATTATTTACAATTTCTTTATTATCTTTTGCAATTACATTTGCTACACCATACTTTTTTACTGCTTTCAAAAATAGTATTAGTTTGGTTTTCCAATTCTCTGTATGTGCTGATTTTTTCAGTATTTTTAATTCTTCTTTTAAGTTATATTTTGAGTTTCCTGATACTTTTAATAAATTTATTCCTAATGCTTCTAGTTCTTTAATATATGCTTCAACCGTTGCTACACACCACATTTGATGTTCATTCTCTTTCTTGCTAGTGGTTACACCACTTATGCCATATCTATTAACAAATCTTATAAATTCTTTTAAATGTTTCTTTTCACAATTTGTATTTTCTTCCGCTTCTTCAATCATTTTCTCTGCAATCCTTAATTTATAATATTTACCCTCATATAGAAAATCTTTTAAGAATTCAAAATAGTGTTTATTCATACTCTCTTGATTCCAATATGCACATAAATCCCTATTTAATAATAATTTATCATTTAAATCCATTTCTACTAATTTACATATTTTCTGCTCCTCTTGTTCTAATAAACCCTCAATCATTAGGTCTATTGTTATTTCTTGTTCTGCTATTTCTTCATTCATTAGCTTTATTATTGTTGCTTGCTCTCTTTCATACTCTCCTATATCCTCAATCATTAGTTCTATTGTCATTTCTTGACGCTCTAAATCTTCTATATCTATATTTAATAAATCCCTTGGGTACTTATTATTTAAGTTTTCGTAAATTGACATATGTGATTTTCTTTCTAATTCTCTATTTAACTTGCATTTTCTCGCCTTTAATTTGTGTACTTTATTTAATTCTTTTAATAATTTATCTACCTCTTTCTGTGTTTGGCTTCTATTATCATATTTATTGATAATTTTAATACTTTCACTTTGTATTAACTTTTTAGTATTTTGCACCTCAATCCTAAAAACATTTTTGTAAAATTTATAATAGGGTGGGTGCTTCTCTTGGTATTCTGCTAAACTTATTTCATTCTTTTGATGTTCCTCTTTGTATCTTTCAAAATATTTAATTCTTTCACATTGATATTTGTCATATATATTTATTTTCTTCTGTCCGTTTTTAGATGTTAAATAAATCGATGTTTCGTATTCATTTATTCTACTTATGTATTGATAACTACTTCTATGCTTATCTAATTGATGTAAATATTCATACATAACTTTGTAATCCATTTCTAAATCTATGCAATAATCAATACGATGTAATTTTAATCTAAAATAATCTATATTCAATGCTTCTGCTACCGCTTGTTTTACTTTTTCAATATAAGTATCTCTATCACTTAGTAAGATGTCTGTTTTTTGTAAAACTCTATGTGCATTTGCAATTAAAACTATGCAATGGAAATCCTTATAATACTGAAAAAGAATATTGTTATATTCAAATTCTATTCCTTGGCTTATTAAGTTTGGGTCATTTACATTTGTTGCTTTTCCATATTTTCTATAATAATTACCATAGGCATCTTTTCTATATTGAAACATTTTATATACAATTCCTAAATCTACCACTCTTGATAAATCCAATTTACCAATTCCATATACTATAAAATTTATACTATCTATCATTTTAAATCCCCCTAAAATTTTTAAAACCTAAAATCCATAAAAGTATTGATATATTGGTATTTACGAGTTATATCTATATATAATTTTTTAAATAAATATATATATATAATTTATCTGCTCCATATTCTTTTGTTACTTCTATAAAAATAAATCCTATTGACTTATGGCTTCTGCTAGTGTTAAAATTACAAAAAAATAAAACTTGCTTCTATTTTAACAAGTTCTACTTAATTTATTTCTTTCTTACTCTCCCTTGTGTTTTAAGTATAGTGTAACTGATATATACATACAAATGAATGGATTACGACCCCTGTTCTAATGAAATTTGTGGAAAATTATTGTGTTTCTTATGTTACACGTTCTAACCTCTATGGCTATTCTGTTCGTAATCTTTTCAATTCTACTTCCATTTATATTATGCCGATGGTAAATCCAGATGGTGTTGATTTAGTAACTGGAAATCTTGCTGTGAGTTCCCCTAGTTATCAAAAAGCATTACATATTGCCAATCAATTTTCTAGCATTCCTTTTCCTAATGGCTGGAAAGCAAATTTAAATGGTGTGGATTTAAACTTGCAATTTCCTGCCCGGATGGGAAATAGCAAAAGAAATAAAATACGCACAAGGATTCACTCGTCCTAGTCCTCGTGACTTTGTAGGTTATGGACCTTTAACAGAGCCAGAAGCCTTAACCCTTTACAACTTTACTCTATCGCATGATTTCAGACTAGTAATAGCTTATCATACACAAGGTCAAGAAATTTATTGGCAGTTTCAGGATTTTAATCCACCAAATAGTCTTGCTATTGGAGAACAATTAGCAGATTCCAGTGGCTATGCCTTATCAGAAACTCCTTATAATTCTAGTTTTGCTGGTTACAAAGATTGGTTTATTCAGAACTATAATAGACCTGGTTACACAATTGAAGCTGGCATTGGCGAAAATCCTTTACCAATCTCTCAATTTGATGAAATTTATCAAGATAATTTAGGAATTTTAGTTTTAGGGGCAGTATTATAAATACTACTCCTAAATATCTTTATCTTTTTTATAATTTTTTTCCTATCTGCCATACTCATATTTTTTTGTGATATTCTCCATTTTCATATACGAACAAATCTCCTTCTTGTGCAGTCTCATATAAATCTTTTGGAAATTCAATTTCCTCAATTCCTTCTGTTCCTCCACCAGCAACATTATCTAAGTCATATAGCCATATTCTTCCTGACTGTTTTTCACCTACTTCATAGGTATGCCCCTCAATTCTTCTACTATCTAAATATTGATTTTGCTCTTCTATTTTTTCTCTAATCATGGTATTTACTTCTTCTCCCACAATTTTTGTTGCTTCTTGATCTAAAATAAAATTCTCCCCTTGTTTTCTTAAAATACTTCCTAATTGAGTTCCTTCTGGTAATTCCTCTATTGGTTTTGTAATTACTTCCTGACTTTTCCCTGGCTTGAAACTACACAAATCATAAGAGTTCCTCTCATTTGTGTTTATATTATATAGATATAATATTTCTCCTTCTTCTTTTGTATTTTCAACATAATTTTGTAAAATATTAGCTCTCTTTGTTAACATTTCATCTCTATATTTTACTGTTATTTTATGATTATAAAGTGTTAAATCGTCTGAAAATAAATCATTCCATTTATAATCAGTATCTCCTATTTTAGAATTATTTGTTATATTATTTTCTAAATAATTCGATAATTCTTTCATAAAATTTTGCACAAATTTATTCTCCTTTAAGTTATTAAATAAATCATTTACTAGATCTAAATTCAATATGTAATCACTCCTTTATTTTTTTATTTTTAGATTGGAAATCTACTATTGATTCATAGTAGTAAGAATAAAACTAGAAGTGATTATATATTATTTTACAGAAATTTACAATAGTTTTTGTGAATTTCTAGTTAATTTTTAATTTAAAAAATACATAAACTTTTATTAAGCAAAACAATAACGATTATTCTTCATGGCTTTCCCCTGTTGCATAATCAATAACTATTCCTGGTTGTACATTATAACAATAAACATTGAAGTGAACTCCTTGCCCTTTATCTTCAACAGACCACCCCTCCATCTGTACTCCATTTGCTACAAGATTATTTCCCTCAAAAATAGGGGTTACTCTATATAAAATATGATTATTTTGATTCTTTCTAATGTACTCAGCTACTTGGTTTTCAAATGGTAACATTCCATTTATATTTAAATATTTTGTTCCTGTCATTAAATTTTGTTTGTTTGCATCTTCATCTGACAATTGATGGGCAATTAAATGACATCTATGGTATAAAAATTCTCCATCATACTTTTTTTGTTTCCAACCTGTTGGACTTACTGAACTAATATTTCCTCTTTCATCTCCATCTGGTGGCATTATTTCTTTGCAAATATTTGCAAATGCTACACCACATCTTCCATATTGATCAAGATTGCTATATTTTTCAAAGCTCTCTGTAGAATAATCTTCTTCTGTAAAATATGGAATACCATTATTTATTTCAACATAAGGACTTGCAGAATATTCTGGAATGGTAGATAAATCAAATATTATATTTTCTGTTTCATATTCGCTTGCATTATTTGTAGTTTCTGTGTTTTGGCTTATATATCCAGAAACCATAATACAAATAATTATTATAATTGTTGCTATCCCTTGCCAAATACTTTGTTTTTTACTTTTCTCTTTTTTGTTCATAAATGGTACCTCTTATTATTATATAAAAGCAAAAAAATTCTTGCTTTCATAAATTATTTTATACTCTTGTTAAATCTAAAATCCACTCTACCCATCCTCTATTTAAAATTTTTCTACCTAATTCAGTTAAAGTAAATACTATGTTACCTTCACATCTTTCTTTGTATATCAATCCTAAATATCTTCCTGCATCTGTATAATAATTAGTTTGTCTTTCATCAAATGCATAATTTTCAGTAATTTCATTTTTATTTTTCGGTTCTTCTAATAATAGTTCACAAAGATTGATGACTCTATCAAATGAATCTGCTTGTGGAAAGGCTATTTCCGGTTCTTCTCCAAATTTTTGAATACTATAAAATAGTTCTTGAATGTCTTGTATATCTATTTCCGTGTCTTCTATGCTATACTTTTTACTCTTCACAAATCGAATAGAACTATAATCCTCATCATTTTCAAATTTATATTCATACACATTAAAAATTCCATTTGAATAAACCATAAATATAGGTCTTACTCGTTTATTAATTTTACTTTTCCAAAGTCTATATGGATAATATAATTGTCTAACCATAAAGTCATCGGAAATTACATTTTTAGCTTCAATTAAAGCCAAACTATTCACTCCTTCAAAGCCACCATCTATTTCAATTCTTGAATTTTGAACAGAAACATTAATATATTGATCTTCTTTTTCATTTTTGCTAATTTTAAATTCAAAATTTCCAGATCCCATCTTTCCACTAATAGTTGGTACAAGATTTTCTTCCTCTAAGAAGTCTTCTAATATTTGTGTAATATAGGCACAATTAATTGCTAGTGCTTCACTTGTTATATTATTGTAGTCTAAACTCTGAATATAATCTGGAAAATTTATTTTTATGATTTCTTCATCTTCTGCTTTTTCAAACTTTTTATATGGCTGAAACCTCGCAATCATATAACTATTACTAGCAATTGGTAATATTGCTAAATTATTTTCTTTAAATATATCTGGTAGATTTGCACTATTATCAAATTTAGTCATAAGTCTAGCTTCTCTATATTCATTTATTTCTTTAGAAGTTATTTTAAAATAACCGTTTTGATTGATTTCTTGTACAATATTATATTTATCAAATAACAACTGCCAAGCTTCTTTATTAGTTGTACATCTACTCATAATTTCTTATTAGCACCTCACTTACTGCCCCTCTATTATTGCCATTACTATTAATTGCTCTTTTAGCCTTGATTGTAACGATTTTATAGTCTTGATATAATTCTCTAATAAATTCACAATCTGAATTTGATAATAAAAATTTAACTCCTTTTTTATTTAATCTATCACATAGTTCTTTTAATCTTATTTGCTCTGTTTCTCCAAATCCACTTTCATTATATCCTGTGAAATTGGAAGTTTTAGATATCGGTGCATAGGGAGGATCAAAATACACAAAATCCTCCTTTTTAGCATTTTTTACGGTTTGTTCAAAATCGCCATTTAAAAATTTAATATTCGTTTCATTGAAATATTTATTGACTGCTCTTAATGTAATTTCATTAACTATATTGGGATTTTTATAGCTTCCAAATGGTGAATTAAATTCTCCCATACTATTAACTCTATATAATCCATTATAGCAAGTCTTATTTAAATACAAAATTCTTGCCGCTTTGTCTATTCCTGTCATTTTATTATATTCTTTTGGTTCTCTATCTAGCTCTCTAATTCTATAATAGCATTCAGATGTATTTGAATATAAATCTGAATTTGATAGCTTATCTATTAATTCTTCAACATTATTTTGTATGACACTATATAAATTGATTAATTCTCTATTAATATCATTCACTATTGCTTGTTTTGGTTGAAGTTCAAATAAGACTGCTCCACCACCAATAAATGGTTCAAAATAGGTATTAAATTTTTTTGGTGTGTATTTTTTTATTTCAGGTAATAGTTGTCTTTTTCCACCAACCCATTTTACAACAGGCACAACTAATTTGTTCTTTTTTTGTACAGCCATTATGAACCTCCTTTTTTAATTTAAAAATATCATATCATAACTAAAAAAAATAATCAATACTTTTCTAAAACTTTTGTTTGTTTTGTTGCTACTCATATAAGCTTAGACCAAATAGACCTGCGTTTAAATGCATTTCTGTCTCTTCTGACATATTTCCTATATGTTTCTCATAAGATGCATTAATTACATTTATTGCATTTGCTACATTAAATAATATTTTAAAAGATTTTATTTCTAATGATGTTGCCTCTACTTTATCACCCATAATTTAAAAGCCTTCTCTATTCGCTTTTTAGATTTCTTTATATTTCCTGTAATTTGAAGTTTTGTTGTTATTCCATTTCCTCTATATTCTGACAAAACTAAATTTCCACCTAATTCACATACCCTACAATTTTCAAGAACAAACTCCATTTTAAAATCCTTAGCATATTTTTTCAACTCTTGAAAACAATCATATGCTTCCATTACTTCTTTTGTATTTTTCGAAACATAACCTTTTTCGTTACTTCCTTTTTATTTCTAATAAATATCCTATAATAGAACATATTAATAATATACTTTCTAAAACAATTCCAAATATAGAAAATATATAAATATTATATAAAACCACTAATATTCCTATTGGAATACCTAATAATTTATAGATATTAGTTTTCTTTTGCCAAATGGAAAATGTATATAACATAGTAGCAAACACAGATAACAAACTAAAAAATCCTTCGTATGTAAATATCGCTGAAATAATTGATATAATATAGAGAATTATTAATACAATGATATCCATTTTATTAATCTTTTCTCTTTTTCCATTAATTTCCCCATTTAATCCCGGAACCAGTGGGGACAAAAAAAGAATTCCTATTCATAGAAATTCCTTTATATCTCACAGCCATAAAAATAATTATTTTATAATTGTTCTCTTTTCATCTGCACCAACACCAATATATCTCACTGATACACCTGTATAATCTTCGATGAAACGAATATAATCTTGTGCCTCTTTTGGAAGTTCTTCAAAAGTCGTTGCTCCTTCTGTATTCCATCCACCTTTTAACTCTTGATAAACTGGCTTACAATTTTCCTTATCGATTGGAACATGTTGAATAGTCTCTCCCTTATATTGATAGCCAACACACACATTAATAGTATCTAACTTACCAATCGTATCTAAATGATTAACACACAATGACGTTAGACCACTTGTATTTTTGGTATGTTTTACCATAACTAAATCAAGCCAACCAGTTCTTCTTGGTCTTCCTGTTGTCGTTCCATACTCATGACCCCACTCACGGATTTTATCTCCAATTTCATTATCCTGTTCTGTCACAAATGGACCATTTCCAACTCTTGAGGTATAGGCTTTAATAACTCCTACTACTTCATTTACTAAAGTAGGACCTATTCCTGCACCTGAAGCTGTACCACTTGCATTAGGATTAGAAGAAGTTGTCATTGGATAATCTCCATGGTCATTATCTAACCAAAAAGATTGAGCTCCTTCTATAATAATCAATTCATCTTTTTCAATTGCTTCATCTAAAATCGGATGAATATCTGCAATAAAACTTTGTATAATATCTTTGTATTTCATACAATACGCATATTCTTCTTCTACTGTAATCTTAGGAAACTTTTCTTCTTGATAAACTCCTTTTTCAATTAGCTTATTTGCTTCTGCTACCAATACATTATATACTTTAAGATTTTCCGCAATTTTATCTTTCAATTCTGCCTCTTCCAAAAACAAATCATGCATTCTTAGGTTAGTACGTCTAGCCTTTTCCTCATAAGTAGTTCCCACACCTCTTCCTGTCGTTCCTACTTTTTCTGTTTTTAACATCTCATATAATCTATCCAATTGTTTATGATGTGGAAAAGTGATATGCGTTCTTTCACTTACTACAAAATTATCCTTTTCTACTTTTACCCCTGCTTCTCTCATTTGTTGAATCTCTTCTGTTAAAATTTGAAGATCTGCTACTACTCCTGGTCCAATAATTGAAAGAACTTCTGGTCTAATAATTGCTGATGGTAACAAGTGCATAGCATATTTTTTACTATTGGCAACTACGGTATGCCCTGCATTACTTCCTCCTGTTGCTCTTATTACAACAGATGCATCTTTTGCTTCATAATGAACCGCTCTTCCTTTTCCCTCATCTCCATATTGAAGACCAATAATCATTTTTACTGCCATGTTTTTTTCTCCTTTTTTACTATATTTTCAATTGGATTATACCATTGCATTAATATGAAGTCAATTGTCGTGAAAAAAAAATTTGAGACAAGGGGGACAGGTTTCAATTGTCTCAAATTTTTAATCGAAAAACGTCGAAAAAAAGATTTGACAAAATACAACAAAAAAACAGCAAAAAAATGAGACAGTTGAAACCTGTCCCCCTTGTCTCATTTCGTTATCCATTTAATCAAATCTAAATTAGCTGGTTCTAATATCATTTCATGTTTTGGCATAACTCTAAACGTGTAACCATAATTTCCTCCTGTTGTTAACTCTATTTTTGCGGTAAAATAATATTTCTTATTTTCTTCATCTTGGTCTTGTAATTTCATTGGTATAATACTAACATTTTCCACTACACCATTATCCAAAATTTTTCCGTAATACACTTCTACTGTAATGCTTTCTATATCTATATTTGGTAATTCTACCTCACAAGCAACTTCAATATTATTTCCTGCATCAATTGTAATATTATCTAAATTATCAACCTGTGTTATTTTAATATCTTTCCAATTCATATATAGATCTTTTTTCCAAGAGTTATATCCTGCTACATTATCAACATCAGAATAGTATTTTTTCGTTAAATTACAAAGTGGCATATATAAGTTATTAGTATAATCTACCAACATTCTGGCAGTGCTATATTTCCCTCCAGTTGTAATAATTGAATTCTTCATAATTTCCAACCATTTTTTAGATAGTCCATTATTCTCTCTCTCATAATAAGTAGGTATAATTTTTTCTTCTAACGTACGATACATACTTTGGCTATCTGCTATATCTTGTGCCTCATAAGATTCATATTCACTATTGGTTCCAATCGTCCATCCATTCGTTTGTGTATAACCTTCTGCCCACCAACCATCTAAAACACTGAAATTGATAACACCATTAACAGATGCCTTTTGTCCACTGGTTCCAGATGCCTCCATTGGTCTTCTTGGATTATTTAACCAAACATCAACACCACTAATTAAATATCTTGACATAGCAATATTATAATTTTCCAAAATAAAGATTTTTCCTTTAAATTGTGGCATCATAGATATTTCATGAATATATTTGATTAAGTCTTGTCCTTCTTTGTCTGCTGGATGTGCTTTTCCAGCAAATATAATTTGTACTGGTCGATTTTCATTATTTAATATTTGTGTAATTCTTTCTAAATCCTTGAAAATTAGAGTTGCTCTTTTATACGTTGCAAATCTTCTCGCAAAACCTATCGTCAAGGCCTCTGGATTTAATTTAGAAACAATTTCATTAATTTCTTCATAACTATAACCACAACGTCTTAATCTTTCTGATGTGCTATCTTTCACTAATTTTAATAATTTTGCTTTTCGAGCATTGTGTACTTCCCATAGTTTTTCATCTGGAATATTTCTAATTTTTTCCCATACCTGGTCTTGATGTATATTATCTTGCCAATAAGGAATTAAATATTGATTATATAATTCTTTCATTTTCGGTGCTAGCCATGAACACGTATGAATTCCATTAGTTACATATTCAATTGGAGACTCATTAGCCGCTATGTTTGGCCATATTTCTCCAAATAATTCTCTGGATACTGCTCCATGTAACTTACTAACACCATTTTTCTTACCTGCAATTTTTAGTGCTAATATTCCCATATTAAAGCCTTCCTCTAAGTGTATTCCTGGTTTCATTCCCAATTTTAAGAATTCTTCTTTAGAAAGTCCTAATCTTGGCCAGAAATCTTTAAAATATTTCTCAACTAAGGCTAATGGAAAAATATCATTTCCAGCTGGTACTGGTGTATGGGTTGTAAATACCGTTTTAGAAGTTGCTATATCTCTTGCCACTTCAAAAGATACTTGTTTTTCTTTGATAATATTTTTGATAATCTCTAAATTTAAGAACGCAGAATGACCTTCATTCATGTGGTATACCGTAGGATTTAAATTCAAATATTTTGTTAATAGATTGACTCCTGCTTGACCTAGAACAATTTCTTGACGAATTCTCATTTCTTGGTCTCCACCATATAAACGTAAGGTTACATCTCTATCTTCTTCGTTGTTTTTTTCGATATCAGAGTCTAACAAATATAATTTTACTCTTCCTACATTAATTTGCCATACTTTTAAATATAATCTTCTTTTTGGGAATTTAACATAGATGATTAAATCTTCCCCTTTTTCATCTTTTACTGGATGAATTGGCATATCTTCTAAGGCGATATTATGATATTCGGTTTCTTGTTGACCATAACCATTTATTTTTTGATTAAAATAGCCATTTTTGTATAATAGCCCTACTGCTACTAATGGGATTCCTAAGTCGCTCGCTGATTTTAAATGGTCACCAGATAAAATACCTAATCCTCCTGAGTAGATTGGTATGGTTTGGTCTATGCCATATTCAGCTGAAAAATAGGCAATTAAATCATTTTTGTTTTCTGGGTATTTGCTGGAAAACCATGTACTTTTACTATTCATATAACTTTGAAAGTTTTCTGCTATTTTGTCATATTCCTTTAAAAAGGCTACATCCTTTGCTACTTTCTCTAGTCTTTCTTGTGATACATGTTTTAAAAATTTGACTGGGTTTTTGTCAGATTGTTCCCATAAATCTTTATCTATTTTTTGAAATAATCTTAAAAATTCTGTGTTCCATGACCACCATAAGTTATTGGCAATTTCTGATAATTTTTCAATTCTTTTTGGTAGTTGTGGATTTACCGTAATTTTGTTAAATACGTACATTGAAACGATTCCTCCTTTGTATTTTTCTTATTTTTTCTCTTGTATATTTTTAATAACTATATTATCTATTAAAAGCTTCTATTTGTCAAATGTTTTATTAAAAAATTCTTAAAATATCATTATAAGTTACATATAGTGATAAAGCAATCAAAATAGCAAATCCTAACAACTGTATATTTACTTCTGTTTCTTGTTTCATCGGTTTTCTTCGGATCGCCTCTATCAATAAAATTAAAATCTTTCCTCCATCTAAAGCTGGAATTGGTAACAAATTAGTAACACCTAAAGATAAAGAAATCAATGCCATCATTTCAAAAAACTCTTTTACACCATCTGTTTTAGCCACCACTTCAGAAATTCCAACTGGACCCATCATTTGATCTACGCCTACATTTCCTGTAAATAATTGTTTCAAATTATCCACAATCGATACTAAAAATTCCTGTGTTTGTATACCACCATTAATGCATCGATTGACAAAATTATCTTCTGCCGGTCTCAAATTAATCCCTAATAGATAACTAGTTTCATAATCTGGTGTCAATTCTATCGTAACTTCTTCTTCGCCTCTTTGAACCACAAGTGTCATAGTATTAACACCTTTTTGATTAATTTCTTGTAAAGCGGTATTTCTATCGCCATTGATACTAACACCATTTACCTTTACTAAGATATCATTTGCCTGTATTCCTTGGTTCTCTGAGCTACTATCCTTTTGAACCGCTACAATTTTACACTTTTCATCTAGGTAAATTCCTGTCACTTTAGATTTTACTTCACTTGGCTTTATATTATATTCTTTGATTTCTCCATATCTATCTATTTTTGTTTTAATCTCTTCCCCTTGTGACTTTTCTACTACTTCATTTAAATCTTTTTTACTCTTAATCGCTTGGCCATTACCTTCTATTATTTTATCTCCCTCTTGCAATCCTGCTGTTTGAGCTGCATACCCATCTAGTATCTCATCGATTTGATTGGAAATATAAGTGCCAGAGGAAGCTACTATAGTAAAATAAGTTGCAATAGCAAAAATAATATTAACCGTCGCCCCTGCTATTACAATAGCAATCCTTTTCGGAATACTCGCTTTCGAAAAGGACCTTTCATCATCAGAAGCTTCATCTTCTCCCTCCATGCTATTATAACCACCAAGAGGAATTAATCTTAGCGTATATTTCGTCTCTTTTCCTTGCTTTTGCCATATCGCTGGTCCAAAGCCAATTGCAAACTCATTTACTTTTACTTTGCAAAGTTTTGCTACCATAAAATGTCCTAATTCATGAATCGTAATTAAGACACCTAATAATATTATAATTTTAATCGCTGAAATTATAAAACCTATCAATGTTTTCCTCCTAAATGAGACAAAGGGGACAGGTTTTATTTGTCTCATGTATTTTGTCGTCTTTTGTCATTTCATTTTTTCGACATTTTTCTACTCAAATCATGAGACAAATAAAACCTGTCCCCTTTGTCTCACAATAAAGTAAATAATGCATAAGCAAATGGTGATAAGAATATTAGACTATCAATTCGATCTAACATTCCTCCATGACCGGGGTATTAAATTGCTATAATCTTTAATATCTACAAATCTCTTTATGCTGGAAGCTGCAAAGTCTCCTATTTGTCCCACTAAACTTAATATAATTCCAATTCCTCCTATAAATAAGTATGAATAATCCATTCCCCAATAGGTATTAGCAAAATAAGTATAAGCTAACATTAGTATTATGGCTCCGATTACTCCACCTATACATCCTTCCATTGATTTCTTAGGACTTACTTTGCTGAATTTATGTTTTCCAAAATGTTTTCCTACCACATAAGCTGATATGTCTGTACCCCATGCAGCAAATATAGCATACCATATTAGTATGTTTCCATTTGTCATACCATTGATGAATGCCACAAACATGATAAAAAATACCACATAGAATATTCCAATAAAAGTATAAGCAATATCTTTAAAACTAGTTTTCATATCAGTTGCTATCACTTGTGCAAATAAAATAATTAAAATAGTTGGTACAGAAAGTGTTACTACCATATTTAAGTATTCGCTTGGTATGATATGAATCAATGCTATACTCAAACAACTTACATATCCGATCCATTTTACTGGGTTGGATACTTTTTTTATGGCATTAAAATATTCGCTGATGCTAAGTATTGCTATAATTGCTAGTGCAATATCTACTACTATTTTATTCCCTAGTAAAAAGATTATTAATACTAGTGGAAATCCTAATAAACTTGATGTGAGTCTTTTTATATCCATATTTTTTTCCTTTCTCAGGGAGATTTGTGACAAGAGGGGCGCCCCTTTTTGTCACAAAAAAAATTAACACTATTCATTGTACTTTTATCTCTTTTTTGGGACAAAAAGGGGCGACCCTCTTGTCACAAATTTCCCTAGCTTGCTCCGAATTTTCTTGTTCTTTTTTGGTATTCTATGATAGCTTTATCTAAATCTTCTTCTTCAAAGTCTGGCCAGTTTTTATCGATAAATAAAAACTCTGTGTATACCAATTGCCATGGTAAAAAGTTACTTAATCTTTGTTCTCCACTCGTTCTAATCAATAAATCTGGTTCTGGCTCTCCTTTAGTATATAAATGATTAGATACTACTTGTTCTGTTATATCTTCTATTTTTATTTCATCATTTTTGACTAGATTAGCTATTTGTTTGATGGCTTTTATTAATTCATCTCTTCCTCCATAATTTAAAGCAATATTGAAAGTAACTCCTGTATTATCTTTGGTTCTTTCCATACAGTTTTGAATACTTTTCTGCATTCCACTAGATAGAGCTGAAATATCTCCTAGTATTTTAACTCTAATATTCTCTGTATCTGCTCTTTTAGCATAATCGTCTAAATAATTTTGTAACAACATCATTAATGCTTTTACTTCCTCTTCTGTCCTTTTCCAGTTTTCTGTTGAAAAAGCATAAACTGTGATATATTCCAATCCAATTTTATTGGCATATCGTACAATTTTTTCTAATGTTTTGGCACCTTCTTTATGACCATAACTAACTGGCTTTCCTTTCGCTTTTGCCCATCTTCTATTACCATCCATGATAATGGCGATGTGTTTGGGCATATCTTCTTGATTGAATTGCATGATTTTTTCCTCCGTTCTAACGTATAGGTTATCTGTATGAAACATTTTAGATTTGAACAGTTAACCCATCTTCAAAATCATTTTGAAATTATTTATTTCTGTTCTGTATGTATAAAGCTAATTCTTTTAGAAATTCTGCTCTATTTCCATATCTTTCTAATTCTTTTATGGCTTCTTTTGTTATTTTATCTAAAATATCTTTTGCTCCTTGTAAACCATATTGAGAAACATAAGTACATTTTTCTAACTCTTTATCATTTCCCACTGGCTTTCCTAAAATTGCTTCGTCTCCTTCTTCTGATAAGATGTCATCTTTAATTTGAAAAGCTAATCCTATTTTTTCAGCATAATTAGATAATCCTTGCAATTCTATCTCTGTGCAATCTGCTAATATGGCTCCCATTCTTACACATAATTTTAATAAAGCACCTGTTTTGTTTTCGTGAATATATTCCAGTTCTTGTCTCGTTATTTGCTTTCCTTCCCATTCTGTGTCAATATATTCTCCAGCAAGCATTCGATCAATTGCTTCTGAAAATTCATTTAAAATTCTGATTTTTTTAGTTATCTCTTCTGTGTTAGCATTCATTAAATCTTGACTTATTACAAAGTAAGCATCATTTAATAATCCATCCCCTGCTAATATGGCTGTTGCTTCATTAAATTGCTTATGATTGGTTGGTTTTCCATGTCGAAAATCATCATTATCAATTCCAGGTAAATCATCATGAATCAAAGAAAAATTATGTACCATTTCAATCGCTACTGCATATGGCATACATTTTTCTATATTCTCTTTAAAAAGTTGGTAAGTTGCTAAAACTAAAATTGGTCTTAAGCGTTTTCCGCCAGCCATTAAACTATATTCCATTGACTGATTTAGTATTTGTTCTGGACAGTTTTGTTTTCTTACATACTTCTCTAATTCTTGATTTATCTGTTGTTGATATTTTTGTAATTTTTCTTTAAACTCCATTGAAAATTCTTTCTCCTTTACTAAAATAGTATGAACTAATTTCATTTCCCCTCTTAACCCAAGAACCAATGTCCCCATTCAGTCTCGGTGTCCCCATTCGATCCCGGAACCAGTGGGGACATTGGAATGCAATTATACTGACATTACTTCTTTTTCTTTTGCTTCTAATATTTTATCAATTTCTTCGATATTTTTATCTGTGATTTTTTGAATTTCATTTTCTGCTTGTTTTAGTTCGTCTTCTGTCATCTCTCCCTCTTTTTGAGATGCTTTTGCTGTATCAATTCCTTCTCTTCTAATAGAACGAATGGCTACTTTTGCTTCTTCTGCCATTTTACGAACATCTTTTACAATTTCTTTTCTTCTTACTTCATTTAATTCTGGGAAAGCTAGTCTTATTACTTTTCCATCATTATTGGGGTTAATTCCAATATCAGATGCTAAAATTGCTTTTTCAATTTCTTTTAAAATGCTTACATCCCAAGGTTGAATGACAATTAACCTTGCTTCTGGTACAGAAATTCCTCCTACTTGATTAATTGGCGTTGGTGTTCCATAATAATCTATTTTTATCTTATTCAAAATAGCTGGGTTAGCACGCCCTGCTCTTACCTCTCCTAATTTTTCTTGATAAACACTAATTGACTTTTCCATTTTTTCTTTTATACTTGTATAATCCATAATTTTCCTCTCCTTCCTTATAAAACAGTTTAGAGCTGTCTCTATTATTTTCCTAAACAAATTCAAAATAGTATATTACGATACAGATTTTCATTCACTTAAAACATTTGTTTATTAAATAAATTCAAAGTGGTGAATTGTGCAATTTTGTTATGAATGTCAAGCTGATGGCGTACGTTGGTACGTCGAAGTTTGACATTCATAACGAAATTGTGCAAGTTGCTGCTTTCAATTTGTTTATTTCACGATTGTTCCAATCCTCTCTCCCCTAACAGCCCTCACAATATTCTCTGGGTCTGCAATTCCAAACACTAGTAAAGGCATATCATTATCCCTACACATAGCCGTAGCAGTAGAATCCATTACCTTCAAGTCTTTTTCTAGCACTTCCATATAGGAAATCTCTTCATATTTTTCTGCCGTTGGGTCAATCTTTGGATCTGCTGAATAAACAGCATCAATTGATTTTCCTAGCAATATAACATCTGCTTTAATTTCAGTTGCTCTAAGCACTGCTGCTGTATCAGTTGTAAAGTATGGATGTCCTGTACCTCCTGCAAATATAACAACTCTTCCTCTATTTAAATGTTTTTCTGCTTTTCTTTGTATGAAAGGTTCTGCTATTTCTCTCATTTGAATTGCTGTTTGCACTCTAGAATCAATTTTTCTTGCTTCTAAGGCATCTTGCAACGCTAATCCATTCATAGCTGTTGCTAACATTCCCATATAGTCTGCTGTTGTTCTCTCCATTTGATGTCCTTGTCTTCCTCTCCAGAAGTTTCCTCCTCCTACTACGATGGCAACTTGTACTCCCATTTCTACTACTTCTTTTATTTTGTCACATATTTTTCCAACAGTTTCTACATCTACTCCTGTCTTTTGTGTCCCTGCTAAGGCTTCTCCACTTAGTTTTAATAGCACCCTTTTGTATTTTATATCATACAAATTCTTCACTCTCCTTAATCTATATTTTTGTCAAGGCTATTTTATCATACATTACAAAAAAATACAGTATTTTTTTTAAGATTTTCTTAATTTTTTGCTTATATTGGATTAAAAAAGAAATTTTTTCTATTCTACAAGAAAAAAGCCAGCGGAACAAACCACTGGTTTTTTTCTACTCTCGAATTTCTGTAGTATATAATACATACCGCATTTCCATTGGTAATTTTTGTATCTTTTTTTTACGTAGCCATCTTTTCCTTACTACGCTCGGATTTGTAAAAATCATTTTTAGATACATTTCTTCCTCTCTCTGAACGTAAGTTATTGTTGTCAATACACATGGTATCATATAGTACGATAGTTCTCCACATGACACCATATATTCGTCCCCTTTCCGAGACACTCCTTTTATCTTGGTCCATTGTTCCATAAGATAATCGGGGCCTTCTTCAATGCGCCCTATAAGCACATTCCTGATAATAATGATTGATATCAGAAATATGCCAATAGCACCTAATACCAACATCATATTACTACCACTCCTTTCCATATTTATGGATTGTTTCATTGAATTTGTCAACCGTTACTTTAAAGGAGTATAACTACCACTTTCTCCCATAATAATTGTAACATAATTTTATGTGGAATTCAATACCCATAAAAATCAGAACTTAAATTTAAAAAAGAATTAAGAAATATTTTGGGTTCACCCAATTCCTAACTCTTTTTACATTTTATTTCAATTGATTCATAACTTCTTCTGCAAAATTTTCTTCTTTCTTTTCGATACCTTCCCCTTTTTCAAATCTTGCAAACTCTACTACTTCACTATCTGTTTCACTTAATAACTGATTGACCTTTTTATTTGGATCTTTCACAAAAGCTTGGTCTACTAAACAAATTTCTTCATAGAACTTTCCAATTCTACCTTGTACAATTTTTTCAGCAATCGCTTCGGGTTTTCCTTCATTCATAGTTTGTGCTTTTAGAATTTCCATTTCTTTGTTAACTCTTTCTTCTGGCACTTCTTCTTTTTTCACATATTCAGGTCTTGCAGCAGCAATTTGCATACAAATATCTTTTGCCACTTCACTATTTCCCTTTTTCATGTTGACTAGAACAGCGATTTTTCCATCTCCATGAATATATTTTTCTACTAAACCATCTGATTCAAATCTTGCAAATCTTCTAATATTCATATTTTCACCAATCGTAGCTATCTTATCAACTAATACTTCTTGTACTGTTTTTCCTGCTACTTCAATTGACTCTTGTGCTAATAATGCTTCTACATCAGCTGGATTTTTTTCTACAATTTGTTTTGCGATATTCATAACAAATGTTTTAAATTCTTCATTTTTACCAACGAAATCTGTTTCAGAATTAACTTCTACTACAGCTCCTGTTTTTCCATCTTCTGAAATGTAAGCTTCTACTAGTCCTTCTGCTGCTACTCTTCCAGATTTTTTAGCTGCTTTTGCAATTCCTCTTTCACGCAATAATTCAATTGCTTTTTCCATATCTCCATCTGTTTCTGTTAAAACTTTTTTACAGTCCATCATTCCTGCACCTGTTTTCTCTCTTAAGTCTTTTACTAAACTTGCTGTAACCATTTATAATTCCTCCCTTATATATATTAAAATCGAGTAGAGCAGAAAGCTCTACTCTTTTTTATATTATAGGAAAGTTCTCTAAACTTTCTATAATATAAAGCATTTCACAGAAAATTGCTTTGCCATTTTCGCGGACCAACAATTATACGTTGGCTGAACTTCACTTATCAAATTTTATAAAATATTAATCAGCTCACTATTGTTCTTTTATCTAATTTTAAGCTTCTTGTTCTTCTGTTGTTTCTGTTGCTTCTTCTACCGTCTCTGTTTCTTCTGCTGCTTCTACTACTTCTTCAATACTAGTAGGCTCTTCTGTTTCAGCCACTTGTTCTTGTTCCATTTCTGGTTCGAAGCTTTCCCCTTGTTTACCTTCAATAACAGCATTTGCCATAACATCAGCAATTAATTTTACAGCTCTTATCGCATCGTCATTTCCTGGTATTGGATAATCTAATTCTTCTGGATTACAGTTGGTATCAACTAATCCTACTACTGGAATTCCTAATTTTTTAGCTTCTAAAATAGCAATTCTTTCCTTTCTAGGGTCAATTAGGAAGATAACTCCTGGCAATTTTTCCATTTCTTTAATTCCACCAAGATTTCTCTCCAATTTATCCATTTCTTTTTTCAATAAAATTACTTCTTTTTTTGGTAAGATATCAAATGTTCCATCTTCTTGCATGGTTTCTAAGTCTTTCAATCTTTGTACTCTTGTACGAATTGTCTCAAAGTTAGTTAACATTCCTCCTAACCATCTTTGATCCACATAGTACATACCACATTTTAATGCAGCTTCTTTCATACATTCTTGTGCTTGTTTTTTCGTCCCTACGAATAATATGGTTTGCCCTTCCTCTGCTTGTTCTTTGATAAAGCTGTAAGCTTCATCTAATTTTTTTGATGTTTTTTGTAAATCGATGATGTGAATTCCATTTCTAGCTTGAAATATATATTCAGCCATTTTAGGATCCCATCTTCTTGTTTGATGTCCAAAATGAACACCTGCTTCAAGTAATTGTTTCATTGCAACTACTGCCATTTTTAATTCCTCCCTTTTTGTTATTTCTTCCACAAAGTTTCTGCATTCTTTAGGACCTAAATCGTTAGGCACTTCCCTTCAAACTCTCTTTGTGTGATTAATACGTTCGCTATTGTATCACGTTTTGGCAATAATTTCAAGTGTTTTTTTTATTTTTGTTCTATTTCTGCTGTATTATAAGCTGTTTTAGATTTTAGCAAGTTATAACAGCACCAATCATGCCAGCATCATTTCCTAAAGTAGCAGTCTTAATACTGATGTTTTGTCTTTCCTTATCGTTTTCATTTGCTTTTGCTATCTGTTCTTTTAATCTTGGTAACAACACATCTTTAAAATACACAAAACTGCCACCAATACCAACAACTTCTGGTTCAAAAATATTGATTAAATTTTGTATTCCAATACTTAAATTCTCAATAAATTCTGATATTATATTTTCAATCATCTGATAATTCTTATCTTCTGGCTTATTCATTCGAATGATTTCTAACAATTGTTCTCCTCTTGTTGTCTCATCTAGATCCAACACTTTTCTCAGACTATTTTTAAAAGCTTTCATAGAAGCATATCTCTCAAAACAGCCTCTTCTACCGCAGTGACATGGTATACCATTCTTTTCAATTACCATATGACCAAATTCATAACCAGGTTTTCTACCTGCCGTTAATAATTTATGATTAAAAAAAGCTGCCCCTCCAATTCCAGTTCCTAATGTCAAGAATATACTTCTATCATATCCTTTTAGACATCCATATGCATTTTCTGCTAACGCTGCACATTTTGCATCATTTGTTATCTTAATTGGTAGTTTTATTGTTTGTAATTTTTCTATGATGGGATAATCTTCTATTCCTAAATTCCCAGAATTTTTAATCACCCCTTTTTCTGCCCAACCAGGTGCTCCTATTCCTATTTCCGTTATCTTATACTTTTGTATCAATTCATTTACATTTTCTATTACATATTCTTCAATTGACTTCTTAATATCTTGTTTTTCAACACTAGTAAGTCTTTTTTCATTCTTTTCTAAAATTTTGCCATTGCTATCTACTACCCCCATAGCAATATGGCTTCCCCCTAAATCAACTCCAATTTTCATTCTACCTCTTCCCCTCTTATCGCATGGAGACGTTTCCTTGCGGCACTTTTCTTCATCAAAAAGATACTTTTTTACTTAGTTTAAAAATTATTATCTAATTTTTAGAAAAATGACGAATGTGAGTGGTGCAAGAAGCCGAGACATTATTCTAAAAATCAAATAATAATTTTAATATTAAAATTGTCTTTTTCTTTTGACAAAAATGTCGCAAAGGAAACGTCCCCAATGCGACATCATTTTATACACCATATGCTGAGAACAAGAAGTTACCCATATAAACTTGAACACATGGTACTAACACAATTAATACGAAGAATATTAGTAAAACTCCAACAATTGCATAAATAATCTGTGGTAATAGTTTCATAATCTTATTCATAATGTTATCAATATCAATTTCCATATATTCCACTAATTTTTCCATCATTTCAGTCAAATCTGTTTGCATACCTATATTCAACATTTCAGTAATCATTGGTTTAGCTAATCCTGACTCTTCAAATGGTTGAATCCAAGAAGAACCAGTCACTAAGTTGTTCATTGACCTTTCTATAATAGAAAGCATAACCAAATTTTTAATTACGCTTTTACTAACATCTATTGCATCTTGTATTCTAACCCCATTTTTCAAATTTAATACCATTGCTTTAATAAATCTTGAAAAATCTATAGCAAATATTAAATCACCAAAAATTGGCATTTTATACTTAAACTCATGAAACTTATATTTTCCTTTTGGAGTATGAATATAATAAATAATAGAAGCTATTGCTATCACTAAAATACTAGTTGGAATATACCAGTATTCAATCACCTTATTGACAAAAGCTTGAAACCATAATGTAATAGTTGGTAATGTATCTTGTGTTCCTAATTCATCAAATACTCCTTGAATGGCTGGAATAGCAAACAATGTTCCTACTAGCAACAAAACAATTAATAAGATAAACTGTATTGCATTTGGAATCAAAATACTCTTTAACTTGCTAGTTAAAACCTCTGTTTCATCTAAATATCTTACTGCTTGTTCTAAAGAATTGGTAAGAGAGCCTGATAATTCTCCAACTTTTATCATATTCGTATAGATATAAGGAAATATATCAGAATAATATTCCATCGTTGTATACATATTGTCTCCAGCTTCTACACCAGCTAGAATATCCTCTAATATTCCTTTAAACGTTAAATTTTCTGTACTCTGGATAATGGTATCTAATGCATGAACATTATTGAAGTTAGCCTTTTTCAATACATACAGATTTTGTGTAAATACGACTAAATCTCTTTGCGTTATCTTTTCAGATTTGGCAAAATATAAGTTAATTTTTTGTTTCGTCGTTAATGTCTCTTTTTTGACACCTAATTGTGTTGTATTTACATTTTTCATAATTTCTTGTATATCTGTAACATTTCTTTTTGGTTTCTTTGTTGATTTTTGAATACGTTCCGAAAGTTTTTCAATTGATATCGGCACTAAGTCATTATTTTTAATCGATTGCATTAACATTTCTTTACTAGAAGCTTCTACTTTATTCCTCACTATAATGCCAGCCTTAGTTACAGCTTTATACATATATATAGGCATTCTTTTATCCTCCTATCTTGCTTATTTATTACGTCTAATTCTCAATTGCATAATTGTTCTATTTAATCTTTCTATGTTCTTTTCCTCAATTTGAGCTTTTGCTTGGTCTAATGTAATTTTCTCTTGGACAAAAAGCTCTGCTAAAGAGTTAATCAAACTAATGCTTCCTTTGTCTGCACCACTTTGTATGGCGTCTTCAATTTCTGATACACTTAATTTATCTTTACGTATGATACCTGATACTATATTATCAACTACCATTACCTCTGGCACTAATACCAATTTTTCATCCGTTCCAGGTAATAATCTTTGTGAAATAACTAATTTTAATAAAGCAGATAACAAATATTTAACCATACGTTGGTCTCTTACTTCATAAAAGTTTATCATTCGATCAATCGTTTCTGCACATGATTTTGTATGCAAAGTTCCAATTACTAAGTGTCCAGACTCTGCTGTCTCAATGGCTGCTTCCATGGTCTCTCGATCACGTATCTCACCAATTACTAAAATATCGCTGTCCTCTCTTAAAGAATTTTGAACACCATTACTAAATGTCAAACTATCTTTTCCACTTCCAATTTCTTTTTGCACAATGACTGATTTTTTAGAACGATGCTTGTACTCAATTGGATTTTCTAGTGTAATAATTTTTTTATTTTGATTTTCATTAATATAGTTAACCAAAGCATTTAAAGTTGTTGTTTTCCCAGAATTTGTTTTACCAGTAACCAAAATTAATCCTTGTGTTTGGTATGTCATTCGTCTTACAATATCTGGTACACCTAAAGATTCATAAGATGGTAATTCTTCTCGAATTAATCTTAATGTACAAATTGGAATATCTTCTGATAAAGAAAGATTTACTCTTAAACGAATATCTCTGTATTCATAAGACATATCCAATTTTCTTGTCTCATTAAAAACTTCATCTTTCCCAACATTTCCTTTTATAAAATAATCATATATTTCAGACATATCTTCTGGTGTTAAAATTTCACTATCTGGTACAGGTATTAAGTCTCTTGCAATTCGAAGCATAGGTTTATTATCACAGATAAAGTGTACATCTGAAGCCTCTAGCTCCATGGCTTTATCTAATATTTCATTTACGTTCATAATATCCTCCTCTATATTCTAAAAGAATAGTAATTTTCTATTTAATTCTTCCAATGTTGTATGCCCATCTATCACTTTCCTAATTCCATCAATTATCAATGGTTCATAAGATTGTTGTATAGCAATTCTTTTAATCTCTATACTTGACTTTCCTACCATAATAGCTTCTTTCAGGTCATCTGTTAAATTAAGGACCTCAAATATACCAATTCTATCATAATATCCGGTATTATTACAAAATCTACATCCAGGTGTATCATAAGTTTTTCCACTTAAATCAAAAGTAATATTATATTTTTCTCCAACTTCTGTTATAATTTTCTTTTCTTGAGCAGTAAATTCTCTTTCTACTGCACATTTAGGACATACTCTCCTTACTAATCTTTGTGAAATCGATGTAGCTAATGTACTAGCAATATCATAATCAGAAAGACCTAATTTTCTTAATCTTGTAATAACCTCTATACTATCTATGGTGTGTATGGTAGATAATACATAATGTCCTGTTTGTCCCGCTTGAATTGCTATTTCTCCCGTTTCTTTATCTCTGATTTCTCCCACTAAAATAATATCTGGATCTTGTCTTAATACATTTCTAAGAGTGGATGAAAAATTTGCTCTATTTTCATCAATTTCAATTTGGTTTAATCCAGGAATTCTTATTTCTACTGGATCTTCAATGGTTGTAATATTGATCTCTGGTCGATCAAGACGAGAAATAATACTATATAAAGTAGTTGTTTTACCTTCTCCTGTTGGTCCTGCTATAATCGTTATACTATTTCTTTTACTAATTGTTTTCTTTAATTCTTGCTCTGTTCCTGGAAATCCTAATTCAAATATATCTTTAATATTTGTTTCTTTTTTTAATAATCTTAAAACAAATTTTTCACCATATAAATTTGGTTGCGAAGATACACGAATATTATAATCGTCATACAATAAAATTCTACCATCTTGTGCCTCTTGTTTTTCTTGGTGCATATTAGAAATCGCTTTTAATCTTCCAATTAGTTGTTGCTGTTTCTCTTTCTTAATTTTAGCAACAATAAATAATTCACTATCAATCCTATATCGTATTCTCACATAATCTCTCATTGGCTCTATGTGTATATCACTGGCCCTTCTTTTGATGCCTGTTCTGATGATACTATCTACTAAATTAACAGCTGTTTCATTACTATCTGGATTAACCTCTAGGTCAGCAACTGGTTCGCTATTCATTGTTTCCATTGTATCCATTGTTTCCATTGATTTCAATATCTTAATAATATCACTTTCAAAAGTAATATAAGGATCCATGGCTAATCCCTTATTTAGTAATAACATTTTAATTTCATTTACACTTTTAATGTTACTGGTATTGGCAAAACATACTTTTACTTTTCCTAATGATGCTTCAAATGGAATTACTTTATGCTTTTTTGCTACTTCCAATGGAAAATAATCTGTTACTTTTACCTTTATTTTATTCCCCCCTACTAAAAGAACACCTTTTTCTCCTAATATATCTGCAATTGCTTCTATCAAGATACTAGGTTCACATACTTCTAAGTGATATAAAATATCCCCTATTTTTTTATTAGGATGATCTTTTTGATATTGTAAAGCCGTTTCAATATCTTTTTCCTTTACAACACCTCTTTTTACTAATTCTACTCCTATTGGTTGTCTTCTTCTCGTCTCCATCTCATAACTCCCTTCCGTTTGTTTTTTGAATTGAACAAATTGCTAATCTTTCAATGTATAGTCTACATTTCTTTCCTCAGCAGTTCCAATCTTTATCGTAACAGCCACTACATTTTTTCCATTTTTTATTTTAGACTCGAAAATGCATTTTTCTACATCTTTACATATTTTCACATTATTTCTATAAATTCCTTTATTTTCTGCAACATAAGTATATTGTATATTATTATCAAATACCAAATAATCTTCGCCCCATTCTAAAACTTTTAAGTTAGCATGGTTTACTTCATCTGAGAAGTAATGATTGAATTTAGTATATTCTGTAAGTGGATTGATCGTATTAGAAAGTGCATTTGTATTTTTATAAAAAAACATACTAATCATTGATACAACTGCCACCACAATTAGCATAACAATAATATACACCGTTAATGAAATAAGTGTTATACCCTTTTCTGATCTCATTCTAATTCTCCTTTGCGACAATTGTAGAAAGCTCTACATTCTCTTTTTTTCCTTTAAACATATATTGAATTTGTACCGTAATCTTTTTTACAATATCTGGTTCTTTGGTTGAATCTATATCATGATAATCTTCCACGATTATCGTTCGATAATATCCTTGTTGTACCTCTGTTGTGTTTCGATATGCTGTATCTTCTGTGGTAATATCATCCCATGTTTTATTTTTAATGGTTTCAATTTCCAATATCGCAATTTCGGTTGCTTTTGATTTTAATTCTATTTCTTTAGAAGAACTATTAACACGAGAAGATAAGGCTGCTATAAATGATACAAATATAGTAATTACAATAACTGATATTGCTATATCAATACCTGTATATCCTTTTTCACTTTTCATTTTTATTTCCATTCCTTTCGAAATCATTTAAATGTTTCTATTTTTATATAATAGGAAGTTTTCAGAGAACTTTCATATCATATCAAAAAATAACACAATTACCAACGTAATCATATTAAATATTCCTAAAAAGAATCCAATACTTAATTGATTTGCTATCTGTTTTTCTGACTTCTTATTACTTATTTTCTCCTTTATTTTATAGAACACTAAATAAAAGAAAATAGCAAATAGTGCGGATATAAGTCCTTCTTTCGTAATATATCCTCCTGTAAAAATCATCATAGTAACAATCATTAGTAATATTCCTGTAACATAACTATTTTTAGCATATTTTTTCAAGGTGACTGTATCTAAAATTAAAATAATTATGTATAAGATTAAATATATACCATATCTATATATATTAGTTTGTCCTACTATGTATAGATATACCATATACATAATAGATATTATAATCCCATAAATAGACACCCATTTATCTATTTTTCGATTTTCCTTATCAATTCCGACAAATCAAAATAATAAAAGTCATGTATAAGATTAAGAAACAATACTGTGCCACCATTATGCCATTTAAATTTTCCATATTGAATTTCATCAAAAAAGCAATTAATACAAATAACATTCCTGAAAGCATTTCTAAAATAAGATATCTGGGTCTTATTTTTTGTTTACAATATCTACATTTTCCTTTTAAAAATAAATAACTGATAATTGGAATTAAGTCTAAAAAGCCTAATTTGTGATTACAATTAGGACAATATGAATGGGTATGTATAATATCTTGTCTCTTTGGAATCCTATATACTGCTAACGTATAAAAGCTACCAAATAAGGTTCCTATCATAAATAATAATAAGTAAAGAAATAAATTCATGTTTTTTCCTTTTCTAGCTTATTTTAAATCTAGCCTTACACACATAGTGTGCGTAAGGCCATTTTGTTATTATTTAAAAATCTATACACCTGGTGTTGTATTTGTATCTGAATCTGGTGTTGTTGTTCCTGGTGTAGTTGTCGTTAGCGCATGTGAGGCTTCATCTACATCAAAACGATAAGATGCTGTACGTCCTGAGCTAGCAAGATCGATTATTCCACAAACTTGTCCATCTGTTGATGGTGCTAGTGGTGTTTCTGATTCAGTACCTACAAGGATAGCTGCAGCTTTACATTTCATAAAAATTCCAGTAGCTTTACCAGTAGTTGTATCTGTTTCTAATTCAATCGTCCATTCAGAACCATTACCAGCAAAACCATGTAAATCTCTATCAACTAACGCTCTAAGAGCTTCGGAATTTGTAGTTGAAGTTGCATTATAAGCTGTATCATTAGCAAGATGAGCAGCAATTTCAGTTCTTACTGCCATGTAAGCAAGTCTCATTTGTTCATCTGCTTCACGATAAGCAGTATTAGATCTAGCTTTTTGTGCATTCGTAATGATACCGTTATCCCCTGTTAGCATAGCAATACCTATCCCCGCTAAAATTAATAATACGATGATTGTGATTACTAATGCGATTAAAGTAATACCCTTTTGATTTTTCATCATGTTTTTCCTCCTTTTTATTATAAAATATATCTTTTTGACTTATATGAATTGAATCCATATAACGTTAATAACAAATTATTTAGTTCCTTTATCTTGGAAGAAATGTCCTCCTTCAGATGTTGTTGCATTTTGCTGTGTTGTCGTAGATGGCGGACTTTCCAAACTAGATTGTGAGCTTGAAATCGATGTATTTGTTGTACTTGAAGTCGCTGAATTATTATTCCCATTACTTGTAGTTGTTTTATTTTCTTGCACTTGATTGTCTTCTATCTGAACATTTGATGTAGAAGAATTTGCTGTTGTGGTATCTGTTCCATTTGTTGTTGTAGTACCTGTCGTCGTTGTTTCATAAGAAGAAAATGGATTTGCTTTTCCTGGTTTATAATCTTGTATACTCGTATAATTATTTAAATCTGTTGCATCCACTTCATAGGTCATAATAATTTGACTTTCATCAATATCTGAACTATTTGCCAATTCTTTCTTCACATCATCTGGTGTTGAATAAGATACTGGGTTTGGTATTGTTTTCGTCATAGGAACATATTCATACAATAAAATTCCTAGTGACAAAATAATTGCCAAACATAATAACAACATAATAATGATTTCTTTTACAATTGATTTAGCCATATTTCTCTCCTTTATCGATTTAATGAATTGTCACATCATTGAATAAATTTCCTGTGACATTTACCTCATTTTTTATTGCGTTACTTTTTTTAGTAGAATTTGTACTATTGGTGTTAGTTTTATTATTCTTGCTGTCGTTCGTACTGGTTGTATTATTACTATTATCGGTATCTTCTGTTTCTTCCTCTGTTTCACTAGTTTCTGATATTTCCTTTATCGCAATCCCCTTACATAGAAATGTTGCTTGTAAATTATTACCTGAAGATGGTGTCATTTTGAACTCTTCAATTTGGAAACCTAATGTACTGTCATTTTCAATGTCTGATATAAAATCTGTGATGGAAATATAACTACCATTCACTGTAAATTTTAAATCGTAAATATCATTTGTATCGCCCTGCACAATGTCCATTTTTATAATAGCACCTTCACTTGTTGCATAATTTCCCAATTTAACCCACAACGCTTCAATTTCATATCTTTCAATCTGACCAGCAACTTGTACATCCTCTTCTGAACTTATTTGCGTTATTTCTTCATAATCTTCTTTGGCCTCTTTTAATTTCTTACTACTCTCTTGTACCGTGACTAATGCCTGTCTATATTCTTTTTCTGCCAATTTACTAGCCTCTTGTATTTTGGTATCTAATTGACTATTTTTGGTTTTCATTCCTGCATAGCTAAGCACTTCTATGTTTCCTACCTCAAAGCCATTCAAACCAATGTAGATAGCTAGCGCTAATAATAATCCAATTAGAATTAACATTAATAGTTTTTTCATGGCAAATCTCCTTCTATTTTAACAGTAACCGCGTTATTATCTTTTTGCCCAGCTGTTGATATTACATTCGTTAAAATCACATCTGTTTTTATCTTGGCTTTTAAATATCCCAATTGTTCATATTTATTAGATCTGGCATTGATAACGATATGGGTATCAGATGGATTTTCAATGGATGTCAACTGAACATTCTCTGGTACGATTGACATGATTTGGTTTAATAAGTTTGGTATGGCATTTCTAGTTTTATTTTGATCGGTTATTTTATTATTGGCATCCTCTAGGCTTTTTATCATAGCAGTATATTCATTAATTTTACTATTCATTTTTTCGTTGTCACTATTAGCCAGTGCTATTTGCTCTCTAGTAGATGTAATATATTCATCTGCCTCATGTCTTTTACTATTTATCTGACTAGCTAACATTCCAGAAAATCCAGTATAGATAACAACTAGTAATAAAAGTGCCATAGCAACTCTTAAAAATCCAGTTTCCACTTTATCTAATGGTTGTCCTAAATCCCAATTAAGGGATCCACCTCTTACTCCATTTCCTATACTACCTAAATCAACATCTAATTTTAATAAATCAGGAAGTTTTTCACCAAAATTTTGGTTTCTAAAGTTTAAACCTGCAATTCCTTCTCCCACTCCCATCATTCCTAAAGCAATAGCAGAATTCACTTCCATATAATCTTTAATACTAATATCACTTGTCATTCCAATAAAATATGGTTTTAATAATTCACATTCTACCTCTTCTAAATATTCTTGAAAATATAAATCAATGTTATTAATTAATGCTGCTGTACCAGTGATATAAACTTTTTTTATACTACTTCCATAACTATTTATAATATTTCTTATTTTGCCTACTATTGTATAAAGTGTTGGCATAATATCTTCTAAATAATTGGATTGTTGTTCTTGTAATTCTCTTCCTTCAGATGTATAAATTGTTGTATTTTTACAAATTTCATAAGAATTTAAATAAGAATTCTCTTTCAAGTTTATTTTAGCTAAGAAATCCTTACTTCCTTGTTCTATTTTATCTACACTATGAATTTTGCTATCTAGTATAGTTGTTACTATTGTGCTATCTTCCATATTAACAACAATAGCATTTTCATTTTTACCTATATCAATTAAATTTGGAATGGCCATAGAAATTGGAGATACATTAGAAACTTTATACCCTTCTACTTGTTGTATTGTTTTATTTAGTTCCATTTTGTTTTCTGCAATGTGAATCACTCTTATTTTATCATCATATGTTCCTGCTACTGCATATCTACTTTCAAATATATTAGAATCATATCCCATTTCTGCACAATAAGCTTCGAACTCTGTTTGAACGGCTTTTTGTAAATCATTTTTTGTCAATAGTGCAAACATATTAAAGTAGTTATACATTTCTTCGGACAAATTAATACTAATTGGTGTTTTTTGGCTGTATGTTTCTTGAATTACTTGTTCAATAGCAGGTCCAATTTTATCATAGAATTTGATTCCAAATGCTTCCACTTTGATTGTGTTACGTCCTTTTGAAACTTTTGCATATTTAATTAAATGTTCTTCAATGTATAGCCCTAGGCAACTAGCATTCGCCATCATTTTCTCCTTTTTTAATTAATATATATTTTTATTTTTTACAAATTTACAAAATTCATACTTGAATATTTTACACATTTCTTCAAATATATTTATATTTTATCTTTATCTGCCAAAAAGTCAATATTTTTAACACACTTGTAAAGAAAACGTAATATTTCTGTAATACTATTTTAAATATTATTTTTTTCGTATTTTACAAATAAAAAAACCATCGGCTTTCTCGTTTTGATAAGTCTGCTTACTCTCTTCTATTTCAAAATCCGAATGATTTGTAACAAATTTGTAAACTACTTCTTCATTCTCTTCTTTTAGGATGCTACAAGTTGAATATACCATCTTCCCGCCTGATTTCAAATATTTCGAACAATTTCCCAATATTTTTTCTTGAATTCCAGTTATTTCTGCTATATCTTCTTCTTTTCTCTTCCATTTAATATCTGGCTTTCTCTTTAATACGCCAATCCCTAAGCATGGCACATCTAGTAGAATTTTGTCGAAATATTGATGATACGCCTCTTCATAAATAGTAGCATCTTTTACTTCTGCGTGTATAATATCAATCCCTAACCTCTGTGCTGCTTTCTCTACTAATTTGACTCTATGTTCATGTAAATCCCATGCTGTAATTTCTCCTTGATTTTTCATTAATTCTGCCATATAGGTAGTCTTTCCTCCCGGGCTACTACACGCATCTAATACTTTTTCATGGCATTGTGGATTTAAAAATTTTGCAATATATCCAGCCATCTCATCTTGAATCGTAAATTTTCCCTCTTGAAAAGATTTTATTTGCTCTATGTTTTTTGCTCCTTTTAATTGTATAAAATTTTCTATCTCGGCATTTTCCGCTTCTATTCTCTCTTTCCCTAATTTCTCTATCAAAGATTTCTCATCCATTTTCAAAGTATTTACTCTAACATATAACTTTGGTCTTAAATTAGAAGCCTGACAAATCTGTTCCACCTTTTCAGCCGTATTTTGTTTTAATAATCTCTCTACAATCCATACTGGCATAGAAGTTGTTTTAGAAATTCTTTCCATATCATCCTTTATGTCAAAAAGTGCTTCATAATCCTTCTTTTCTACTTTTCTAAGAATCGCATTCACAAAATTGCTACTTGCCTTATGACCATATCGTTTTGCTAAATTAACTCCTTCATTCACAGCAGCTGACTTTGGAACTTTATCCAAAAACAAAATCTGATAAATACTCATTCTTAGAATATTTAAAATCCAAGGAGATATTTTCTTTATTCTTATATTAGAATACTTTTTAATTATTTCATCAATTGTTAATCGCCAAGAAATTGTACCATAAACAATTTCAGAAATAAAACCGACATCTCTTTGTTCCATTTTAGCTGGCTCTTTTCTTGCTTCTTGCAATGTTTCATCTAAAGCAATATTACAATAGGCTCCATTTTTATCAATATTATAAAGCACCTTCAATGCCATTTCTCTCACTTTATCCATCCTATCTTTTCCTTTCTTCGTCCCCACTGGTTCCGGGTTTAAATGGGGACGTTTCTTATTTTTATAATTAA
>CANOYI010000004.1 GCA_947571515.1 uncultured Clostridium sp.
GATGTAATTGTCATGGTATATTCCATAAGATTTATTGCTTTTACAATAACATCCAATTTCGCTTCGCTCACTGGTTACTCCGCTCCTTTCAGTCGCTCACTGACCAGTCACGGCAAGGGCTTACGCCCATGCCTGTCAATCAACTATTCTGTTAGTCTTCGCAAGATTCAAAGATTGAAGATTATACAATCTCTCGCTACGCTCAAGATTGTACGATGAAAAACGGACGCACGCCCCTGCCATAATCACAGTCACCGTAGCCCACATTGCCACAGGAGCGGACGACCTGAACATAACGGGAGTCTCCTCTTTTCGATGTCTGATTAGGGTTCGCAAGCCAATATGGTACATCAATTAAAGGAATATTTTCGCCGAACTTCATAAGCAACTGAATATTTAGAATTGATAAAATATCTCCTTCAACGCTTCCATAATCTTTAAACCCATCCATAGATGTTAAATTAAGCTCGATTGGGATCAGCTTATCTCCAAATTCTTTCTTTAACTCAGATGCTAATTCACTATTGATAAGATAATCCCTCACATAGGACTCAGCATAATTATTCGTTTTACCAAACTCTAATTTTTTGAGAATCCCATTCATAAAATAATATGTACGGCTCCCATCCTGAGCGCTTGTCCAATAATGCCCACAAATAAATTTGAACTGTTTTCTCCACTTATTCATGTATTCTTCAACCGCATTTCTAAAATCCAACTCATATCTCTCTGGATCTTTTTCATACCAATCAGGTACAATATCTTGGTCAACTTTATATCTCCAGTCTTTTACATCAGTCATTTTATCATCATTTTGTGGAATCAATTCTGCTCTCACAAATGTTTTTACTGCATTCAAATGAGTATCTTTAATTCCAAGACTCTCTAACAAATTTGAATGGCTTTCATTTCCTTCTGGTGTTAAAACCACCTTGTTTCTTAAAATAATTCCACTTTTAAACTTACACATAATTTATCTCCTTTTTTATTATTATAACCTTCTCTTTGCAGTTCAAAGGTAACTTCAACATTATTAATATAAATATTCTTTATCCTCATCTATATAACCTAAACAACTCTTTCTTGCACATTTGCCATCACAATATGCACAATTCTTATTTATGCAAGGGCTATCTGCCGTTGCATTCATATAATCTATAATATCATAAACAATATCTTGGACATTTTTTATTGACATATTATCATCTTCTTTCAACCCATTATTATTCGCTCCAATCAATAGCCTTTCCACACATCGGATAATAATTGACTTTCTCATAAAAATCTTTCTTGCAGACCGGGCAACCATCTGTACTGCCGCCATTATGCCCTACTTTAACTCTAACAGGTTTCGCCAGAGTATTCCCATCCATGCTTTTATTTCTCCCTACATTTCCCATAAAATTTTTTATTGTACTAATACTTCCTATAATGTCTTTCATTTAATCACCACCCATATGCTCACCAATTTCATTCAAAAACACCTGTCATAATAAAGTAAATCATTCCACAAACTATAAATAACGGATATAGAATGTGAGATATTTTATATGTTATATTTGTTTTCTTCTGAATTAATATATCCATTCTCTCTATCAGACAGAGGACAGAAAAGCATAATATAAAAGTCCCTATTGTTTCATTCATTCTCTTTTACCTCATTCACCACTCCGCCGGATTTTACGATTCTGATAGCATTCCGGTATGCAGTAGCTTTAGCTTCATATATGCACATCAACTCCGATTTTCCAGCTTCGTCACATTCTGCTGCTCTTGATTCGTAGCAACTAACCAGTTTTTCCAGCCGCTCCACAATTTTATCAAGCATCTTCCCAATATCAACCGTCGGAAGTTCCTGCACCGCCGTTAACCTGTCCGTTTCATAGCGGTATACCATCGTCATTACGTCTATGACATCTTGTCTTTTAATTAATTCATCCATATTTCCCTATTCCTCAATTCTTCCTTCAGATTTTTTCTTCTCTTAATTCTCTTATTTGGTTAATTAGGTCATTATATTCTTCTACAGTCAATGTCACTCTAACAAACTTCATATTCCCTCTCCTCTATTCAGTCAATACCGCCTGATTTTACAATTTCATCAATCTTTGTATCGCCCTCTACACAATACTTTTCAAACAAATAATCTTCCAATCGCTCCACAACCTTATCCATGTCATAGGCGGCAGGTTGTTCTGCAATAGCCTGTTCCAGATTCTGTGTCACGTCAACCAACACATTATTTCTCAAAGACTGCATCAATGCACTTCTGTTAATTAAATCATTACTCATTCCCTTTCACCTCATTCCACTTCCCCACAAACCACTTCAGCGCTTCCACCTGTGAACAGCTATTAAGCAGCTCCACTAATCTCCCGACCCAGAGTTTTATCCTCTATTTACCAACCGCCTCCATCAAGTCCATTCATGTAAATTTCAGTTACAGAATTTTCTGGATGTTTATGCCCGTATTCATCATGAGACTCATCTGCCATTAAATGCAATATGTCTTCCGCTACGTAACCGTATGCTTCTGGTTTATACTCCCTTATCCTTCCTAAAACATCAGCCAATTTATTTGCATATTTTTCAAAATCTCTTATATCTTTTTCTTAATTCCATTTTTCATAAAAATATCACCCATTCAACGTTATAAGTTTATTCATATTTCCCTCCACAATCCCCTAAATCCCCCAATTCTATTGTACAGGAGATTTAAGGGGGAGTTTGCCAAGTTAATTTAATTCTGAAAATACTAAACAGGGCGCAATCACGGCATAATGACCTTCTCTTACACATTTCGCCATAGGGTGATTCTCGTCCTTGATTTTGTACGGCTTGTCTTTATCCATTATCACAAGCCAGTCTCTTTTCTTTTCGTTGATTTCTCCAACGGTAAAAATTGCCAAATCGCTTTCAACTACTGCGCCGACTTTCAATCCTTCGGCAGCATTTCCAAATTCATCTACGCATCTTTCCTTATTCACTTTCCTGTTCTCCTTAACTCATCAAACAAATGATAAAATATCTCCTAATCAGATTCGCTTTCAAGCCATTTTTTGATATAAGGCAAGCAATCATCCTGACAATGTTTATCCTGTTCATGATTACATTCCTTGCAACTAAAGAAATCCCGGCTTTCATTTATCAAAAATGCAAGTTCATTATTACTCATATTTCTAATCTTATCTCCGTTTGTCATTTCCCTATCTTCCTCATTTTTCAAATTTTCAAAATGTTGCTTAATGTTATATCCGTCCTCGTCTTCCCATCCTAACCAGTCTTTTTCTTCTTCGTCAAAGTATTCTAGCCCAGACATATTACAATAATCTGGCTTTACTTTGTTCTCGTACTGAAACAAATCATAATTCCACAGAGTATTTAAAATCTTCCATGCCTCATCAATGTTTGATACCTCAACATGAAATGCTTTCATTGGTACTTGTGGAATGTGCCATATTCTTAATTTCACTTTATTTCCTCCTAGTAAGCACTTTTGATTACTAAAATATATTCCTTGCTATTTTCTTATAATTTTTTTGTTTGCTTTCTAACTAATAAGAATACAGTAAACTTAATAATAGATAAAAACCCTAATCCCAAAGGCAAAATATAGAATAAATTCTGGAGAATAAACCAACTATTTACTATTTCTATTTATGATCCAATTCATAATAAAAATAATATTATCTCGCTCATGTTTCTATTTCATCTACAATTCATCAATTTTTTTATGCATCAATTTCAAAAGTTTATTCTTATGTTCTTGAAGTTCTTTAACAGCAATCGTAACAATTTCCATACTCAAACCACAATTAGAAATATAGTTTTGTTTCTTAGTAATTTTATATACTTCATTCTCTAGCTCAATTAACGACATATTACAGGTTGTATCGTTCTCTTTGTCACATGATAATAGACATTCTAAAATCATATATTTATCTCTCCCTTCTTTTGTAAACTTTTGAGAAAATTTGTTTTTTGAGTACATATGACCATATATATAATATTAAATACTTTTTAATTATTGATCATATATTATTGCATATTTTGTTTATGCGCTTAATCTATCTTCTTGCTCTTTACAATATTGATTAAAATCGTTTAACATATGTAAATAATTCTTTTTCTGATCAACAAAATATGTATTATTTCTCTGCGCATATTGAGTAAGCCAGTCATCTAAATCAGTATCTTCTTTATATGAATAGACTACCATGGCCAAAAGCGATGGACGATTCTCAATATGTAATAATTTGGATCCATCTTTAATTGTTCTGCTCGTCAAGTCATCCAACGACTCACTATAAAATTCCATATCGTTATTTACGTCGGATATGTCCATATCTAAAATTTCTGCAATGAATAATTCTAAATTATTAGCCTTATTTTTTTCTTCTTTAATATGCAAAAACTCAAACATCAGTGTTTCAAGCATATTTAATTTATCAGCTATCACCTGCTTGTCCTTGGTACTTCCGTCTTTATCAATCTCATCAAATAGCAAACCGTTATTATTTCTTTTATTACTTCTATAGTTATCACGAAACTCTCTAAGGAATTCAGAGAACCTTTCGTCATCAATGTCTAACTTTGTAAATTCATTAAATAATGTCAAAAAAATAAAAGAATCTTTTTTATTAAAAACGTCTTTAATATCCTCTGTTATAACATTCCCCAACCTATATAAATTGTTTTCAAAATTATCAAACTCTTCATCGGTTGCATATTCATTAATATACTTAAAGGCTTGTTTTGCTTGTGTTTTCCAGTCGTCAAAATGACTTATGCACATTATTGTTTCTACAATTATTCTTTCGATAACCCCTTTGTTTTTATCATTGTCAGAATAGGAATTACAATTCAGGAAGAAATTACTATCCATAATTTTACGTACTCTATTTGCAAACTTATCAAGATAAGTAAATGCTTTTTGGTTTGTATTCATTGAAGAATGTTCATTATATCGCTTTATATATTTTGCAATTTTATTTTTATCACAATGTTCATGAATAACCGTTTCAATCTGGTATTCATTAAATTTCTTTTTTAATTCATCCGGCAGTTTGTCATAAGTTTTATTCCTAATATTGAACTCAGCATCCTCCCAGCCAATATTTCCATTTTCATTGATTGTTTTTTTCTTATATGGAATAACTGGATCTTCAATAGAAGATGTAATCTTATAATTTCCATGTCGAAACATCATCAATGCTGCTGTTCTACTTCCACCATCAGCTATATGTAATTGAGTATTATCTTCCTCTGCAAGAATAATCGGAGGAATATAATCATCTGTAAGAACTGTCACAATGAGTCCGTTCACTATTGTTTTCCATGCTGGTTTTCTCTGCGTATCGGCATCGTTAGAAATATCTCCATCTCTATTTTTATTTAAATACATATCCAATGTATACGTCTGCTTTCTTGGTCTTGCCATTTTTAATTCCTCCCAATTCTTGATATTTAATGATTAACTAAAGTAAAATTGAAACATTTCTATACGAGTGTATAGCTGCATAACAATCAGCGTATTGTTTTTCATTAATATGTAGTTCTTTTCTTATCTCATTAGGTAAATATCCGGCTATATTAAGTCGTAACACTTTCTTTTGTAGATTTGATAATTTACTCAAATAGCATCTCATCTTTTTACTATAGTTATTTTCACTTATTTCAAGAAAATTTTTTTCTATATTAAATTTGTCTGCGATTGTATCTCGTAAAGTAATACTATCATCATCTCCTATAGGTATATCAATTGAAATAGACATTCTATCCGCCTTACGTTTTTCTCTGTTTCTTCGTGTGATCTCTGTCTTAATTTTATTCGTCAAACATGAATATAAAAACTTGTCAAAAGACTGCGAGTCATCATATCTTCTTAAAACATCTACAAATACTTCATTTGCTAAAGAATAAAAATCATCAATATCCTTATCCGTTAGACCACCAAATCGAATCAATATTTTATCAACAACACTATGTAATTTTTTTGCATTATTTGAGTAATATGCATTTAAAATCTGTTCCATTGTAACCGCCTTTCTAATATGTAAAACTTAATTATTTGTTGCCTTACGTAACACCTCTTTAAAATCCAAATCAATATCCCTAATTCTTTGATGCTTTGTTTCATCTCTACATTTAGGACATTTACAAAATCTTTCATGTCTTCCTTTTGCAAAAGACATGACTCCTATCATTGGTAAGTGGCATTTTTTACAAATTATCATAATCTTCTACCTCTCTCATATTAAATACTCTATTGCACAATCGACTTACAACTTTCTCTACTCGGTTTGTTGCCATGCTTTCAAGATTAGATTCTAAGATTGATTGAACAATCGTTAATTCATCTTTAATATTTCTTCTTTTTTCAAGAATGTTTTTAATTGATTTATACTCCTTGTATCCGTCACAGCCGTTTTTCCATTTTGTAAGTTCTATTAAATGCAAACAATTTGATAAATCTTTATCCACGTTTGACAACGCCTGTAGCAACTCGCCCTTTCTTTTAGATGCATCTTCTGCTAAATCATTACAGGTTTTACATCTTTCTACCCATCTATTTACTGACTGTGGTATCGTATAACACGTATCAACTATAATTTCTTCTTTCTTCTGCTCTTTTTTATGTATTATCTCTTCTGGTACAACCTGTATTTTAAAGTGGAATCTTTTTAATGATCTTGGTAAATTATCTAAAATATTTTTTGCTTTAGATTTTTCAAATTTTTGTGCAGCTTGCTTTGTACATGTTTCTGGTGATCCTTTATCATTTAATCTTATATATACATTTTTGTTAGCATTTACTATTACATAATCCATTCCCTTTAACCTCCATCTCTTTATTCATTATTTTCAAAAACTTCCTCAAAACTGACTTGCCTCCTCTTATATCCCGTTGTATCTACATTCCTTTTAATTTGTTTAAAAAAGGGTATAAAAAATACAGTGTTCTTAAAACACTAATTTAATGGATCTATTGGGATTTTAACATAAGGTCTTTCGTTTATAAGACGAATATTCTAACCATATATGTTATAGATCCATAATCCATATATTCAATTAACAATATGGAAAATTTTGCAGAATCGCTTTAATCACTTGACTTATTTTTTTATATTATGTAAAATATAAGTGGAGCTTTTCTGCTCTAATCAAATTCTTACCATTTCGGTACTGAATTTGCTTTTTATGTACGAAGACCTGTCCGATGGTGCGCCAACACCGTTTGAGGATAGGTCTTTTTGTTTCTGTTATAAATTATAGAACGTCCGTTTGAAAATGTCAAGCGTTTTTTGCGAACGTTCGTTTGTTTTTCTCTTCCTTTTCATTCCAATTGAGGAAATAGAATATTATGGATAGTATTTTTTTCCTTTATTACACCATAAAGTGACAAAGTTCCAAAAAAATCATTATCCTGATAAAAAATATCATCTGCCTGCTTAATTAATTCTTCTCCTTTTTTCTTTTTAATTCTTCTTGTAATGTCGTGCATATATGATTGTTTGTCAATAACGGATAACAGAACTATATCGTCCTGATCCATGTGTTTCATTAATTCAAAAGCTTCTTTGACAGAACACATTACCACACTCATTATTCTAACACCTCTTCCCAATTTATTTTTTCTCCAAAGAAAAATGTATTAAAACATACTTTATTCACACTATTTCTTTGCTTTTTATCCGATACATTACCCAACTTTTTTATTACTTCTTCTTTGCAAATAGTTTGTGGCTGCTCTCCTAAAATCATAGAATACGTTGACAAACCAGTTTCAGATTCTGCCTGCAGGCATCCATGTACCGGAAGGTGCTGTTTTTTAATAATATGGGTCAAAGGCATAACTGTAATGATACTCGCATTTGTTGTTCCTTTCTCATTACTAACAATAATATATGGTCTTCTCTTTTTTTGAATAGAGCCAGTACCATAATCCAACTCTGCCTCTATAATATCATACCTATGAAGCTCCATATGTACCCTCCTCTCTTACTATGTAACTATATCTTGCCTTTGATATTTTATATTATATACTTTTTAATATATATTGTCAACAATATATATAGATTCTTTTATATTTCTTTTTCTTTGTATATGTGGTAATATTTATATAAAGAGAGGTATATATTATGAGAATATCCATTGAATCCAAATTATCAGAACTAGGAATATCACGATATGAATTGGCAAAACGTATCGGTGTAACCTATCCAACCATAGACAACATATATAAGGGGAAATCTTCTTCCATAAAATTTGATACCCTAGAGTCTATTTGCGAGGAACTTCACTGTACTCCAAATGATATTTTTATATTCGAAAATTCAAAAACAAAACCGCAGTTATTCACACAAATTGAAACAACAGAAAATAATGACGATACTAAATAGTATCGTCATACATCTACAATTTATATTTTTTAAGGGACTGTTACATCCGAGTTTTTTGATCTCTGGTGCAACAGCCTCTATATCCACAGAGCAGCTTTTATATACTTTACTGTTAATCTTTATAAAATATATAATTTTTATACTCATCTAACATTTTCATATTTTGAAATAATTGTTCTGCCATATGTCGGTTTAAAAATATTCTTGTTCCTAATTCACACCTATCTTTCCACTCATCACAATACTTAATGGCATTTATTGACACATCCTGAATAATATAACAATCAAGATATATTTCCTTACCTATTTTATCTACAATGATTTCATATACATTATCACCAATATCACATGGTAATTCAATAAGTCTTCCCATAATTTTATCCTTTGAATAGTTATTTCAATTTATTATATTCATTCTTTAATCCTCTTGTAAAATATAAAGAATCTTCCTTCAATTGTTTTGACACTTTTCTTACTTCATGCAATATATTTTCTATAATAAAGCCAGAAGATAATGCTAAGGATATTTTAGTTGGAATATCTGTAAAAAAAGTAGCTAATAACGGTATATACGTAAAATTACCAATATTACAAAAAACATTATGAAAAATATCATATTTTCTATCTTTGATTTTTCTCTCAAATTGATCAATTGCTTTTTGTAATTTAATTTTTTTTGTTTCTACATTTAAACCACTATTCTCTTTTAAGAAGAAATTTAAGTAATGCCTCAATTCAATTAATTCATCACAACACTTTTCTTTTAGAAAACTTATTCCATCAAAATCCAAATTATCAAAAGATGGTAAAAAAATATTTAGCATTTCTTTTTTGTCGATATAAGTATTATTTCCGCTCCCCATAAAACAATTAATTTGATAATTAAGTACATTACTGCCAATCATAATATCATCACCACAATCCATATATGCTAATGCTGTTAGCAATAAATTCGCATTACAATAAATTTGCCACATGGTAAAAACATCATAATCATCTTTTCTACCACCGCCCAAGTCTATTAATAAATCATGTAAATCTTCATAATATAAATAAGGATATTTATTATAATAATCGAATATTTGAGAATCATGATAACTACCAGCTATAGCTTCCATTTCATCCCTAATTAAATCTCCCGCCAAATTTTGTTTCAATTTATTTATATATAATGAAGCCGCAAAATAACATTGATTTAACGCTGTTTCGTATTCTATATCATTTTCACTTATCAAATCTACTTTTACCCTTCCATCCCTAATAACATCAGCAATTTGTTCTATATTAGCAAACGGAAGAAATCCTTTAAAATCAGTTACCACAACATCAAAATCATCAAAATATAACATTGCAAATTTAATATTAGAAATAGTATTTGGAAGTGCATCATATAAAATTTTCATAAGCTATAACTCCTTTGCTTTAAAATTTCACTTTTATCCCTATCCTACATAAAATACTTACACTTTTCCAAATAAAATTGCTGCTCCTTTTCAAATAAACTAATCAGTTTATTTAAAGACTCCTCTTCCCTATATTCTTTCAAAGCATCCAGATACTCATTTCTATTCGCATCTTCAATCACGATCGGCACAATATCATTCTTTAAACACTCTCTGAAAAGGATCAGCCTACCAGTCCTACCATTCCCATCTTGGAAGGGATGAATACTCTCGTATCTAGCATGAAACTCAACCAATACATCAAGATTTATTTTCTGTCTAAAATACCATTCCATGAGAACGTTCATCCCTTTTTCAACATTCTCAGGTCTTACTGTTTGGTACATTCCAATCATATTAGGACGTTTTTTATAATCACCGATGGCATATCCATTAGCGCGATCCTCAAATACCCCTGATTTCAGTTCATAATGAAATTTCTTTATCAATCCAGTACCTAACTGTTCGTTTAGTGTATCCAGCATTTTATTGAACATGAGAAAATGTCCATTCATTTCCTCAACATCTTTTGCCCTATAATAATCATCTGATTTTGGCAATGTACCATTATCAAACAAAGATGCCGTCTGTTCCTCAGTAAGTGTGCTTCCCTCAATCTTATTTGAGTTATAGGCAAGTAAACGTTGCGTATATGCATACACACCGGATCTGTCAAATTTCTCTCTTTCTATTTTGAATCTTTCCAGAAGGAAATCTAAAAATTTTTTCTCTTTATTCATATTAATCACCTTTCTTGACTGAAGTCATCAAACTAGAATTTTAAGCAATAAACAAACATAATATATTACCTAGTTAATAAAAACCATTCCGTTTCACTTCGTTTTATAGCATCTTTTCTACTTACCCAAGATTCGGGTATATCGAATAATAATGAAAAAAATGGTATAAAATAACCAGGTACTAACATTAATATACTTATAAAGTTTTGTAAAAGAGCATAGCTAACTTTTTTTTGCTTATCATATTTTTTTATATTGTTCATTTAAATAATTACTTGCCTTATTAAAATCTTTTGTTATAAGTTCAATTGTTTTGGTATCGCCAAAATTTTGAAGTTCTTCACACCAAGATCTAAAAATCTTTCTAAAACTAATGATCTCTGGTCTATTTCTTAATCGCAATGCTTCTGCTAAAGATTGAGGAGATGGTAAACTATTTAATTGTCTTAGTTCAGGCAGTTTAAATAAATAATATATATCATCTACAATTTTTATATTCGCCGTTAAGTCCATACGATCTGCTTTTAAGTACCTAGAATATACTGGAACTTTCTGATTTATTGATGTGAAAATATCCAATAAAGTCACATATCTTCCCATTGCATATTCGCAGCGAAAGTGTCTCAGACACTCTGTAGTCTTACGATAATTACACCCTTTACATTGTTTCTTTCCTTTAATTGTATATAAGTCATCTAACAAAGAAAACGATTGAGCAATTTGTGTATTACTACTTATTTTTTGTATTCTGTCTTGTGATATTATATTTGTAATTGGTTCTAAAATGTATTGACTAATTTTTTCCTTCGCAATACTTATTGCCAATTTATTCGGTGAATTATCAAAATTCTGCAACAATAGTCTATCAAACCATTTTGTTACCATTATACTGTCAGCTAATAAGTGCAAAATTCCAGAATTTAGAAAAAATTCCTTTATCCTATTTATATTACCTTGATTTATACAAATAGTCATATCTTTTATTTCTTTATTAGTAATACATTCAAAAAAATTTGTTTCACATTCTTCGTCTAATTTCCAAATGAGTCCTACCAGCAATGATTCAAATGGTGGATCTTCAATATTAAATAAATTTAATTTTCCTTGAATAGCACCTTCTGCATTACACTTTTCAAAATTGGTACTATTCAGTACAGGCTCTTTTGAAATAAGACCAATATCAATTAATCTATCTACATTATAACTCATTAAACGATTCGCATCTATATTATCAAATATCAATAATAATCTAAGTAAAGTAGATTTATAATTTATCCTTGATATTCTAGCCTTTATTATTGCCTCATCAAAATCATCATCATATTCATCTATATAATCTGTAATATAATTTTCTCTAATAGCAAGATTAATAAAATCATATATTTCATTATAACCAAGAAATAATTTGGAAAAATCCATTTAATAATCATTCCCTTCAGTATTTTAAAAAAAATTTTATCTAATGTGTATATTTCAAATTATTTTTCGTTAAAATCAGACATTTAAATCCTCTACTGTTTTAAACACTTTTGTATCTCCGAATTGTTCCAAAAACACACTATCACCATACTTCATACACTCATGTCCAAAAGGATAACCCTTATCATCCGTTCTGCCGTTAAACTGTTTACATTTACTGCAATCCTTATTACATTCTACCAATAATTTTTCCTCCAAATAAAATCAAGTTTTCAACTTCTATTTCTTGCATATTCCTTATAAACCTTTTGTCCGTTTCTACCCCTGTATAATTTATATAATGCAGATCCAAGCCCAGTATCTAATCTTTCTTGCGCCTCATTGCACGATTCTTCATCTCCATCACTCATCATTGAACACCACTCTTCAGCAGAATGAATTAAAGCCAACAATTCTTTATCTGTCAAATATACTTGCATATTTTCCTCCAATAAAATCAATCGTTTATATGCATATTACACTCAGCTACACAATTATGAGTTTCATAATCCCAGTGTTTTCCGTGCAAGTCTATCCACTGTCCATCATATGTTCCATATTTTCCACTACAAATCATTTTATACATTTCATCCTTTCCGTCTTGCCATACTTTGTGACTTCCTTTGAAAACAATCACAGGATAAATATATTCTTCATATGCCGGCAATGTTTCAATCTCATCAGTACCTCTATAACAAAAAAGCCAAATGTCATTAATATCATTCGCCTTGTATATAATTGCCGGTTCCAAAGCCAAAGTAATTCTCTGCCCATTAATATCAATGATTCTCTGCAAGCCAAAAGATAAAATTAATTTTGCATTTCCAACGTCTTCATCGTCACAATCATAATCATTGTATTCTGCATGTCCATTAACTGTATCTAATATTTCTTTAGAAAGCGAGTCCATCAACCTATAATTATAACATAAAACAATAGCATTTTTTGTAATAGGACTAAATAAATTATTATTATCCGCAACCATAAATCTTTTATCTTTAAACTCTATCGCTCTTAACATATTAAATTGTCCTCCCTGATTATATCATACAACTTTCTGCCATACCAATAAGTTTATTGATCCCTTCAAACTTATCCTCATTATTCCGCGCCATATCCCAGCATTTACTAAGTATTTCTCTAAAATCTTCTGCCTTTAACGGAACTACTGGACTATTTTTAACGACTGGTCTTTCCCCATTAGAAACGTCAGTAATAAAATCTCCCATATCATTATACAATTTCATTTCATCTTCCCTTGAAATCCCAATATATCTAAGTGTTGTATTGCGATCTGAGTGAGAGAAAATTCCCTGTAGTTTATCTACCGTTGTAACATCATATGGATGCAGCTTAACCGACCAATAACCGAAGGTTTTCCGTGTCGAGTGCGTGCTCACAGCATATTGGATTCCACAAGCATCCGCTACTATCTTAAATTGTTTCCGATAAGCCGCTGCTTGGCTCTGTGTAGCTTTCCAAAATAACTCATTCCATTCTTCCTCAGAGTATTCCTCTTTATTTTCCAGTAATTGTGACTTTTGCGCTGTAGTTATAATGTAATCATTATAATTTTCCATCGGATCAACACTAGTTTTATCAATATATAACTGCAACGCTTCTTTACAAGCTCCACATACATAAGGACGTGTAATCTTTCCTGTCTTCTGTTCCTTAATCTCTATCTCATCTTTTATTCTTCCGTTCTCATAAAAGAAATCTGACCATTTAAAAGATAATGTATCACTAACTCGTCTTCCAAGTAATAACCCGAAATTAAAAGCTAAATACCAATGCCACATTCCTTTCATCTTGAAATAGTCTATCATATTCTTTATATCTTCCATATACCAAAACGGATAAACCTCCGTCTTACCTGTCTTTTTTGATTTCATAGCCAACTCCTCCTCTCTATGCAAACTCCGCAATAGCCGATGCAATCACTTTTGCTGCTCTCTTACTTTTTAATGCTCTACTCAAAGAACCTTCATTCCACAATATATCTTCAAAATAACTTAATTCACCACCGACTCCAAAATTTGGAATACTAAAGAATCCACCATTCACATACTTTCCAAAAATAACACTATAATAATTCCCATTAAAATCTACACCTATATGATGTACGTTTCTAATGTTCCTATCTCCCAAATAACTTATTTTATATCCCATAAATAACCTCCTAAAATTTTATCTGATAAAACAACTTCTTTTCTCGTGAGAAGTTTATAGAACACGTCTCGCCGCTTCATATCAGCGTGAAATATGTATTATAGCTTCTATGCAATATATCTTCCAATACTCCCTATTGTCCCATCCACAGGTTCATTATCACCGTTAATAATATCAAGTAAAAACAACTTCAACTTCTTTGAATCATCTTTAAATTGCGGATATTTTACTGTCGAATTAATAAGCAACTCGTCAGGCGTGGTTTTCTTCAAATAAGTAATTAGTTTCCTCTGTATAAAATCACTTTCTCCCTCAAAAGACTTTCTAATTTCATATAAAGAATTAACTACCCTATGACAATGAGACTGAGGAAATTCATTCCATTTTGCCTTATGCAATAAATCTAATACCCATTCAAAATATGACGCATCACCTTTTCCAAATATCTCCCTTGCCAGCGTCAAACAAGACATATTGCCGGCTCTTTTACTTCGATTAACTTCTAAGTCGAATTTATCGCACATATCCCTGATCGCAGTATCAATCTTTTCACCAGCACACACATTTGCTTTAAAAATATCATACGGATCCGGCTTTTTAATTCCGTTCCCCTGACATCCAAACAAAGCTGCTTCCTGTTCCTGAGTCAGACCCATGGTAATTACACATAATACATAATCTATGCCCATTATCTTTAATGCCACAAGCCTATGTTGCCCATCCCACACATAGAGTCTTCCATCTTTCCTATAATTGATTTTTAACGGATCACACTTCATATCATCCCACTCTTGAGCAATAGTTTTTACATGACTATGAACAGGTCTCTGATATGACTCATCAATATGTAAGTCCTCTACAGGAACAATAACAAACACTTTATTTCCTACGGGAATACCACCTATAAGAATTTTCAAAGCATTTTTTCGCTCTTCAAAATTGTCATTACATTCCTCATTAATTTTTCTCATTTCTTCAATCATCTGATCTTTTGTCATTCCGCACGCCTCTGTTTTACAATTTCCTTTGCTGTTTTGTTTCTGTTTCATAATAATCTTCTCCTTTTATTTTTGATTTTTTGTATAATAAAAAGCATCTGGACTTCTAATTTCCAAATGCTTTCTACAACCTTAAATATCTATCCTATTCTATTTATCTCCATAATGATATCGACACGCCAAAATATATATATTCTTTTCATCTATTCTGTAAATCAGTCGATCTTTATCATTGATGCGTCGACTCCAATATCCAGCTAAATTTCCGCTCAACGATTCCGGCTTTCCTATTCCATCATTACCATTCCTAGCAATATCATTTATTAACTGATTGATCTTTTTTAAAGTTTTACGATCTTCTGTTTGCCAATACATGTAATCTTCCCAACCAGTATCAGCAAATACCTTATTCATTATCTTCCACCTCTGGCAGTTCATGAATTGCACATTGTCCACTCTCTAACTGTGCTTTTCCTTTCATTAACCAATCGTAATTTTCTTTATTCCCCATAACATAAATATTTTCCATAAGATTGTTGTATGATTCTTCTGATATCATAACCACATTCTTATTATCTTTTCTTGTAACAATCATAGTTTCATAATCATCCGTTACTTTATCCATATACATTTTCATATTGTCACGAAGATTTGTATAATTTACTGCCAACATAATAATCACCTCCAATTATATGTACGGTTTTCTGTACTTATATTGTACTGTACAATTTTCTGTACGTCAACATCTTATATTATATTCATTCAATCATACCCATATTTATCTTCGTGATATAAATCTATTATTTCAAAACCTATTCCACTCTAATCTCTATAGGTTTTCCAATTATCTTTTCATTAAACAATGTCTCCGCAATAGAATCCAGATCCTCAAAATAGTAATCAAATTCATCACACTGGAAACCATCTTCTGTATCATTGATGTAATATGTCTGTTCTGTATCTGTTTCTATCGCCAAAACAATACTGTCAAATCCTCTTTCTTTGGCATCATCATAAGCAGAATTGATTTCCTCTATAAAGTCATCAACCATATATTCAGGAGGAATTTCTACATTTCTACAAGAAGAAATTTCAATCGCACAAATAATCCGTTCCCCTGATCCTCTTCTTTCAATAGCATCTTCTTGAAGTCCTTCCTCATTATCCCACCAACAATAAGATACATTTCCTTCTGCATCTTCTGTTAATAAGAAAAATGGACTCTCTGGCTGTATAAAAGGTTTTCCACTGTCTAATGCTTTAAATTCACTCATAACATTTCCCTCCTACACTCTGACCATATTTCCAATAGCTTCCTCAACAGCAGCATTCAAACTCTTTCCATGTTCAATCGCATACACAGCAATATTTCGGTGAAGTTCTGGGCTAATTCTGACATTAAATGTTCCCTTGTAGGGCTGCTCAGGTTCCACGTTTCTTTCTTTGCAATCTGCCAAATATTCGTTAATCACATTCTGAAAATCCTGTTCCAACTCCTGTACAGAATCCCCTTCATAAGACAATAAAGACTTTATTCCAACTACCTTTCCGAAAAGACATCCATCTTCTTTGGAATATTCCACTGTACCATTATAATTCTTATATGATAACAAATTACTCATAACAATCCTTCCTTCCTCAATTTCTCTATTACCTGTTCCAATACATATCTCTTTAGGATTCTGCTTGGGTGTGGCTTATGGAAATTTATCACTTCATTACTTCCATCTTTAATAAATTTCACTCCTGATCCGGTTCCACCTTGTTTTAATTCATATCTAAAATATGATAACAGTGATTCCATTTCATCAAAAGTAAAATCTTTAGGCTTCTTCAGCAACCTATCTATTAATTTATCTTTCTTACTCATGACAGTTCTCCTTTATATATAATATACCACTCTGCAAGAGAATATGCAACTATTTTTAGTTGCTATTTGTATATACTATAAAAGGCACTAATCCCAATTATTAATACCTTGTTTGTTACCATACTTCATTTCCAACAGGTGTACCCCAGTCAAATTCCTCTGCAATATCTTTCATATCATAATTTATAAATATATCTTCCAAATTTAATTTCTTTTTCTCTCCGTCATCTATTATCGCTTCTGTATAAGAAGTAATCATACCCTTCTTATTTACTGTAATCAAATACCTGCGAATTTCTCCTTCTGGATTTTTATAACAAAAAGAACCTTTTCTTAATTCGGGATCACCAACACGCTCAATAGCTTGTTTGTTCAAAAACCCCTGTGTCTCCACATCACTATCAAACCAAAAAGTTTCATCAATATCTTTTAAATGAATACTAATGACTTCATCATTCTCTCCATGTAAAAATCCTTCTACATACTTTTGTATGCGCTTATCTATCAAAATTGTCATTCATATATCTCCCGAGGAAACAATCATTTCAACTGTAAACAAAACTCCAGTTCGGCAACTTCTGTTTTCAATTTCTTAATCTCCAATAATGAACTAATTGCATTATCTTCATATGTTGCTGAATCCATATTTTTTATGTCAATTCTAAAATATTCCTGCTGTCGCTCCAACTCTCTTTTCTTGGCAGCAAGCCTCAGTTCCATAACTTCTACCATATAAACCTCCAATCTCTACCAATGAAATAATCCTTCTATTTACTCCTATTTTCTTCCAAAAAAATATCCAAACTTTCCTCTAAAATTTGTTTCCTAATATTAACTGCATCTTCTGTAACTGCGACACGACCTTTTGAATATTCATTATACTTATCGTTTATAGATACAAGTTTTGTACTTGTACCAAAAAATCTGATCAGCCAATCACTTAATAATTTTATATCTATTTCGCCATTAATGGCTTTATACAAAATAGACATTAATGAAATTAAATGGACTTTGCCCAATATTTTCTTCGCTATCTTGTTTTGTTCCGAATCTTGTAAAATTTTATATACTTCTAAAAACATATCATAAATTTTATCAATTGCTCTCATCTGATCATTTGTTATTATAGATTCCCTCATTATAGGACGAATATATTTTGTTTCAAATGATTTCTTATCATTGTACAACAATATCCAAGTTTTTATTACAATGTCTTCGTTTGCGTATGCTGCTAATGACTTTTCTGATAATGCAACACTAAACAATTTATGATTTGCTAGCTGTTTAATTTCCGCTTTTGAAACTGCATTAGCTCTTGTCAATTCTATAGCCGTTAAAGATTTTCCATTATTCAATCTTCTGAACATTTCTTCTGCGTCTTCCTGTTCCATATTTTCATAATAATAAACAGTAAGACTATAAGTCTTAATTGTATCTTGGAGTTCTTCTGGTAACTGAGAATAAGTCATTCCATTAAAATCATGTTCATTTCCTTCATCGTCCTCAAAAGTAGGTATATTTACTAATGAAAATTCGTCGTTTAAAAATTTAATTATAGTTGTAGTTCTTTGTTTTCCATCTAGAAAATCATATGTTTTATTCTTAACGTCCTCAAATATACAATTGCAGTACATTGGAGGAATCGGAAACCCCCTTAGCATACTATCAATTAACATACTCATTTTATTATCTTTAACGGTATTTTTCCATACAAAGGAACGCTGAACTGCATTATCAAAAGATAAATTTCCTTTTTCATACATGATCTTTAAATCTCTCGCCATCCTTGGAAAAGATTTTCTTTCATAAGTTTTCATTAAGCACCTCCGCCTTCATTAATTTATGCAACCCTATATTTTGTAGTTTTATTCTTACGTTTTCTTAGATGTTTTTTCGTCCATTTCCATTCATTTAACGGCATTACATGAATAGAGTTTTCTAATCTTACTACAATCATAGTTATACCATTACAATCAAATTCACAAATTATTTTAATATCATCTTTGTCCATCTTTCATTCTCCATATTATATCATTTTTTCATTATAAAAGCCACTGGACAATTATCCAATGGCTTTACTTTTTACTAATATCTTCTAATAAGCAACCGATAAAATATATTATTATCCCTCCAATTATTGCTGACATAGTCTACCTCCCTAATTTATGAAATATCAAATATTTGTTTCTTCCTGTTTACTCTCAAACGTACGGCAAGGGCTTACGCCCATGCCTGTCAATCAACTATTCTGTTAGTCTTCGCAAGATTCAAAGATTGAAGATTATACAATCTCTCGCTACGCTCAAGATTGTACGATGAAAAACGGACGCACGCCCTCGCCAAAAACACAGTCATTGCAGCTCACATAGCCATCGGAGTGGACGCACTGAACACAAGAAGCGCCTTCTCCAGATGGCGTTGAATCTGGAGTAGCAAGCCACCACCAAGTATCCAAGTTCTTACCAAGTACCTTTCTATATTTTCGATACTGATCAACCGTCAGCAAACTTACTTTATCTGTACTTGTCCCATAATCGTCTAATCCATCCAAAGATAATAAATCAACTGAATGTTCAATAATCCTATCTTTTCCAAAATCTTTTTCTAATTCTTTTAAATACTCGTTATTTAATTTTTCACGAAGATTGCTCATTTTCCAATTATTGTCAGGGCCAAAATTCATTCCATCTTCCAATAATTCTTTTTTAATAACAGCAGTTCTATTCCCGATGAGCTGTTCTAACACTATGTATTCAACATTATTCACCTTAAATACTTCGCCAGGTTCTAACGATAATAAATCAACTTCTTCTTTCTTTATGTCGATAATAATCTGGATATTTCCATCAATACTATTTACCATTATATCTAAATCCTTTTCCGCTTTATTAATTACATTTACACTATTACTCATATTATTTCCCTCCGTTTTTCTAATCATCTTAAAGTTCTTTTATTGCCTCATTATACTTTCCATTAATGCTAAATCACTCATTCTCTTCTTCAATTTCCGACACAAATAATTCTCTGTCATATTTATAATTATCTCCATCGCAAGGCAGATCAATAAATCCTTCATTTATTTGTTCATCAATGTCCTGATAAGCTGCCCCCTCATCCTCCGCTTCCACTTCTACATATCTCCTATATGTTTCTACAATTTCTACTTTGAATTTTGACATTATATTTTCCTCCAATCCTACCATAAAATACGAGTTTCATTCCTCCATATAAAGCCAATTAGCAACCTCAACATTCACTATTTTATTTTCTTCTGGCAAAAGAATATATTTGATATAATGTCCTTTAAATCCGTTATAGGTATCAAGCGTTCCATATTGTTCTTGATATGCCTTATCAGCTTCAGCTTTGTTGGTAAATAATCCAAGAAGTTTACAGCTTCCATCTTCTGCATTACACTTTGTCTTACTATTTTCCTCTATAACGAAAGCTAAAATTTTCTTCTGTTCCATAAACTAATCCTCCATTTTGCTCTTGAAATTCCGATTCTATTCATTTTCTAATAACCATTCATCAACACTCTTATATTTATCTTTTATATTTGCATTTTCATTTAGATTATTCATGATATGAAGAAATACAGATTCCATATTAACATATCTTTTACTCAATGTTTCACAAGTTCCTACCTTTCTGCCTGTCAATGAATACTTAAAAGGTTCATATATTTTTTCTTCCCTCTGCAACGTAAATTCCCATTCTTGAGATAATTTATAAGAAAATGTATCAGATTCCCCTTCTTTCCATAAATGTTCTTCTCTTAATGTTTTTAAAACATATTCTCTTGTCATTTTTTGCATGATATTTTCTTCCTTTCTATGAATGAAATCCTGAATCTGTTTGAATATTTGCATACCACCATCCAGTATACCTATCAACTTCATGATTCTTTTCATCCTCTTCAGGGTCATAATATCCAGTATTTATAAGAATTTCCTCTCCTTGCGTCTTATAAAGCGTTTCAAACATATCTGCTATTGCATTAACAGCACTTTCTGTTTTACAAAGAATTTCGCCACCAGAAGTCCAAATTTCCCCTTCTGAATAATCTCTTAATCTATCTGTTATTAAATCAACCCAATTAATTTTTTTCATAATTACTTGTTCCTCCGTTCTTCGATAAAACCTAGTTTATCCTTCTCTAAATCTTGACCTCATGTTCTGTGATTCTCCATTCCCAGCAATCACTATCACAGTCACTATCAATCAATGCATCACCACATCTTTCGTCTTCTGCAAAATTCCAATAACAACCACAAAACCCGTATCCAGCATCAGCTTTTTCCTGAGAAGTTCCAAGCTCTTCCATTTGATTAATGTATTCCTCTTTTACTATCTTCACGGCCTTATTTCCATCAAGAAGCACTTCTGGTTCAGGTTTAAATCTAGGAGTATCTCTTTCTATGACATATATTTTCATTATTCTCATCCATTCTTCTCTCAACTTATGGTTCTATCTAATTATTTCTTTACAATACCTTTTCATTGCAATAAATTATTTTCAAATCATTCATAGTCTTTTCTCTTCTCAGAAATCCAAGCTCATTCCCTAATAAACCAACTCAAAGCCTTCATGACCAAATCCTGTTTGTTCCGACAGCCAATCAGATATCTCATTTACATCTGTCATATCTTTTGGAAGTTCTATTTCTGTTGATAATTGTTTTAGTAAATCTACGTCTCCATCCGTGTCCCACTTAATATTTATTGCTTTCATAAAAATTTCTCCGTTCTATGTACTTAAATCCATTTTTCAAAACTATTCAATATCCATTGTTATTCAATATCTCTTTTATATTTTTTTCTGATTGTTCATCGTTTATAGCCTTGTTCCTATCTGATGTAACATCGATAATAATTCCTGTATCAAAATTTCTTAATACATAAATCTTTTCCTTTCCACTCTCTATTTCTCCATTTATTCATGTTTACAGCCACTATAAAAGGCACTAACAAATATTTCCGCCAATGCCTTCTAATTGGTTATAATCTATATCATAACGTAATCTTCTAATAACTCATTAAGGTTTTCTTTTCGCCATCTATGTAACAGCCTGTCTCCTGTGTAGTTCCTTACGCCATTTGACCATTCTAAATACTGCCTGACTGAGTTATGATAATGTCCGTCGTTGTGGACTTCTATATATTTGTTGCTGTTACGTTTATTTTGATAAATTGTAACTATGGTCATGCTCCAACCTCCTTAAAACGATTTTTGAATACCATATTAACATACCGCCTCTATGCCTCTTGATGTGATCATATCCTTCCCAACCCTTATTCCTTCAGATTTTGCCCGCTCCCCTTCCGTATTTATACTTATTTTGAAGCCACTATTGAACCTATGACATTTAGAGGTTCTGTCTCTATATTTCTCTTCTACCTGCTTCGGAATAATTATCATAAGCGCCGTACATTGTCTTTCTAACTCTTCCTTTATCCCCAAGAGATAACCATTAAGAAAAGCGTTTTTTATACCTCTCCCGTCAAAATACCTGCAATCACTCATATATTCCATTCTTTGTTTTTGGTAATATTTTGCTGCTTCTTTATTCCCAACATTAAAAAGCATTTTAAAAGTTATTGCTGCTATTTCTGCATCCTTTTCATATCCATAAAATACAACGCTGCTCTTCCCATAATAGAAATACTTACATCTAAAGTTTTTAGCTACTATCGCAGATAAAGTATATTTCCATTTATTGCCGGTTCCCACATCAACTCTTTTTTCTACAATATTTTCAATATCTTCTATTGCTTCAACTTCTGCTATGCTAATATGGTATTCTGCCATTAATTTTTGTGCCTTAATAGCTGCGCTTTTCGCTTCTTCTATAGATGGATTGTTTTTTGATAATTCTAATACCTTTTTGATTTTTTCAATTATTTTTTCGCTTGCATTATTTTCCATATCATATCCTCCATTTTCCAAATCTACACCCGTAAAATGAGCAGTTTAAAATTCCCTATTTACTCTATAATTTCCGCAGGTTCTTCCGAATAATATTCTTGATTCAAGCTTCCGTTCCATTCTTCCTCATTATATACAAAAGCACAATTCAAACAGTCTTTATGTCTGTTTGGATATTTTTTCTGAAACTTAGTCATTGCTTCCCCTTTACAATCTGCAATAACTATTAAATAAGTATCTTGATATGGAAAACCTAAATCTGAACCAAACGTAAAATAAAATCTGTTTCTTTCCTTATTCATAGCTTACCATCCCATAAAAGAATATAACTTACCTTACATAAACATTGATATTTCTTTCATTATCACGTAACAATTTATATCCTATATATTTCTCACTCATTCCAAGATCAACAAGAGTGTACTTCTTGTCTATCTCATATTCATCAAATTCTTTCCAAGAACACCATATATTTGTTATCATCCTGTCAGCCTCCTCAATACCCAATTACTAACCAGTGCAAAATCATCAAAAACGGAGCAGCAAACATTATTGCAATTGCAACATAATTTTCTAGAATTTTCCTTTTTCTTTGCTTTTCTTCTTCTAAAATAATTTCTCTTGCCTGCTCTAAAGTATAATAATCATACTCAACAACTATCTTATTCATTTCGTGCCTCCAGTTCAATTTCATTTCCAGTTCTATCTGCAAAATACCACCTGTTTGTATAATCAGAATATTCAAGATATATGCCGATCTTAGGCAGGCTGTTTTCAACTTCCTTTTCTGCCTTAATGATATCCGCTAAATTTCCGCCAACCGTACTATTTAAGGTTTCCAGGCTGCTTATAAGCTTGTTCTTACGTTTTTTCGATATTCTCATTGTTATCACCTGCTCATAGTTTTCCAAATATTACAAAACGGTTATAGACTTATATTCTCCATGCCCGTTTTAGTTTCTCTGTACTCTCATAATCCAATATTAATAATCAAGCTCTCCTATAGCATAATAATATCCGCTACCATCATCATAATATAGTTGCAATCCGTCGTTTGCTTCCCAACACACAACTTTACGCATGTCAACATAGTTCTCTAAAAATTCGTCCGATTTTGTATCTATGTAACCATCTGGTATATACGGGATCTTTTCCGTCTTCGCTTGAGTAGTTCCAAAAAAATAAGAACCAATAAACATGGTTCCTATGCTTGCATACGCTATAATTTTTCCTATATTTTTTCTCATTATTTTCACCTTTACTTAATTATTTTTTTTGCTTCTAATCGACAAGTATAAGCTTGCTTCTTTTTTGTTTTCTTTTTCAGGCTAATACCTTTCTTCAAATTGATCATTTTTCTTCTCCTTTCTACTACAATTTTATAGTATCTATGCCGTTCTTCCTTCCAACAAATTCAAATTATTTCCATCAAAAAGATAATATTCACTGTTGGAAACAACTTTATTATATTCCTTTTCGCCTTCAAACTCATTTATAACTTTCTTTTCTTCTACTGTCATATCCTTATATAATTTTTTACCATATGAAGGCGGCAACCATCCCTTATGTTGACTCCCAAATATATTAAATTTCTTTAAAAGTTCCTCATTATTAAAAGTGATATGACAGGTTCCTTTTTTATAAAATGTAACTGTAAAATATTTCAATTGAATATTTTTTGTCTCTCCGTATTCTTCTGCAAACTTCAAAGAATCTTCCAGAGCAACCGCTTCCGTTAAACCTCCATCAAGATAATTAAAACACTTTTCTATATCTTGAAGTTTTTCCACCACTTTATAATTTGTCGGATGAAATTTCAATAGATACCAATTATCGAAACCATCTAAAGGAATTATCACTTTCTTATTAATTATCCATGACTTATTAGTTTTCCATCCATTGTAATAATGAATATTTTTTGACATTTCATCGTACCAATGATATTTATTGCTTAATTCGTCAAAAAGTGCAATTATCGTGTCCTCAATACCTTTAACAACCTTCTTTTGCATATCTATTTTTAATTCATATATATTATAAAGTGAGAAATCATAATCTTTTAATTCTTCTACTTTATTATAAAATTCATGTCTTAAATTTCCTGTAAGCTGCCCAATGAATTTTTTATTTTCAAAAAGTGCGTTCCAATATTTTCCTCTCACTTCTCTTATATATTCATTGACAGACAATGTATTGCGATATCGGTCACTATTCTTACTTAAATCTAAAGAAAGAATACAACCACCTTTCTGGATAGTTTCCCCTGTTTTCTCATCTTTTCCAAATTCAGACAAAATAAAGGGTTTCATTGCATAATATTCTTTAATAAGTCTAATTCCTGCATTTACTTCTAATTGATATTGATTTACGATAGCCTTAAAAAAATCACTATCGATTAGTTGTGCACTTTCCGTTTCTGAAAATTCTCTTTGTTCCTGTGCTTTTCTTAGCCCATCCAAAATAAAGGATTTTCTATGTACTTCTGGAAGTTGTACCTTTACAAGAGCAATTTCAACCATTGTTTTTCGTTCTGCATCAAGAAATGCATCTTGTATATATTCTACTTTTGCATTATATTCTGCTAATTTCCGTTTCAGGTCTAATCTATCGTTAGTACAGGGATTTTTTAATGTTTCCGCATTTAATAGACAAACAACTGCGCCTGCATTTCTTTCTTGCATTTCCAACGCCTTTAACAGATGTTTACACCCATTACTAAATGGTGGATTCATAATTATTAAATCGTACTCTTTCATTGTGTCATATGTCAAAAAATCATCGTGAACAACACGGAAATTTTTTCCTCTAAGAATGTGCTGCAAATTCTGATCAAATTCTATGCAATCAATATCAAAAGAACGTTTTGTATAATACTGTGTTGCACTTCCCTCTTTTTGTTTTAACGCTTCTACAATATTACCTTTTCCGGCCGATGGTTCCAGTATAGATTTTATCATATCAAATTCTAACCCTGAAAACATTCTATCAATAAGATGTTTAGGAGTCGGATAAAAGTCTTTATTTTCTGTAAACATAGTTTATTATTCCTTTCTTTCCATAATTTATAGACGACATTTCAACCGCCTATTCTATTTGTAATAATTTTTCTGGATTATATTTAAATATAAAACCTCGCTTGAAGCTACTATAATACCCTTGCATAGTAGCAAATTTCCGCTTAACATTTGCAAAATCCATCTTATCCAATTCTTTTTCAGGTTTTACAATCCAAATTTTCACGCCTGTTTTTGTATGTATATCTTCTGTTATAATATAATTAACAGATTCCTTTTTCTGCTCTCCTTTATTTTCGTTAGATTCTACTTGCTGTTCTTCTACTGTTCCTGAATTTACCACAACATTCAACTTATTGGATGGATTTTCTTTAAAAAGAAAACCATGCTTAAACCGTGAATAATATCCACCCAAGGATTTAATATACTTGTTTACAGCGTCGTACTCTTCACGACTTAATTTCTCCACAACTTTAACTAGAAAAATCTTTTCATTATTTCTTGTATCTGTATCTTCTGTAAGTTCATAAGTATAATTGTTTACGTTAATTTCTTTTATCTCTTTTGTAACTTTCGTTTTTGTTTCTTGTTTCTTTTTTTCTGTTTTAACCTTCTTCTTAACAACCTTTTCTACCTCGTACGGCGTTTTTACTTCCTGTAATTCACACCATGCTATAGCGCCTTTTTCAATCCATTTAGTAAGATTGTCATGTACTCCTGATCCAATATACCAATAATTATTTTTACTCGCGTTTCCTGTACATTCTTTTGTATATTTTCTATTAAGTTTATTGGCATGGTACGATTTTTGTCCTTTATATTCCGTTTCATGAATACGGTATACAAGTCCCTTTCTACATCCATATGAAAAATTGGACTTTAAAATAAAAAGCTGCCCTTCTTTAATTTCTCCACTGGTAACATCAACTGGCTTTAACTCTTTTTTGTACTCAGTTACTGTAATTTTTTCATAAATATAACCGTCTTCTTCACCAAGCAAACCGCCGCATGTAGTATCAATTTTATTTATGAAATTCTCAAATTTATCAATAAGCCTGATATCTTTTTCCAAATTTTCAAGATGTCTTTCTGTGTTTCTTCTTGCGTCTTCTTCGTTGCTATAATATCCGTGAAGCAAAAGCTCTTGAGTATTCTTTTCTGCATAGGCTTTTTTATCCTTTTTGTACTCCCGTACACCTTCCATATCACGACTATAGTTGTAATATTTCCAAAGACTAGAGAATTTTAAAATTCCATTACCTTTAGCTATGATAATTCCATCTTTCTCAATATGCCAATTCATTTTTGGTGGGTGTGCCATATGTCCGGGAACTATACCAACAACAATATATTTTTCTTTGTTTTCGGCTGACTCTTCTGCTTTTTTCTGCAAACGTTCTATCATTATTTTTGCGCTTTCTGCTTCTGCTTCCGATGCTCCGCGATCTACTGTCATAGCTTCTAACCTTTTAATTTTTCCTGCTATGCTGCAATCATATGTAAAGCCAGAATAATTATATTTCCTAATTTCTTGTGGTTCTGCTGCGCCATAAACATCCACACAAAGAATATAACCGTTTTTCTCAGCTATACCATCCCAATGCGCAGGACTCCAATAATCCGTCATACTGTCACTTTGATCTGGTGTATAACCATATACTTTCCATCCTTCCATGCTCATTAATTTATGGGCTATCATAACTTTTACTTCCCTGTATTCATAATAATTTGACATATCTTTACCTTATCCTTTCTAAATTGCCTATATATCAATAACCATTTCTACATTTATTTTCTTGTTACCCTCTGCATTTAACAGACTTGAGACTGTCTGAAAGCTGATCAAACTTTCAGGCTGCATTATAACAAGTTGCAATTTACCCAGACCGCCAAACGTTTTGAATTTGTCTCTTACGCTTTCTATCTTATTCCGTCCGATTAGATGTAGATAGCTGGGAAGCTCAATTTTCAATGTGCTTTGTAAAGGTTCGTTTCTTTCCTTTAACTGTCTTTATTGTATCACATTTTTGTGAGATGTCAATAATATTCGTGATATTTTCTCACGTTTTTATGATATTTCAAGATAAAGAAAAAGACTATCGCTTTATCGCTAATAGCCTTTAAACTTCTTTTCCTGTATCATTCATTTTAATAATAACATCATATGAGCAATTTAAAATCTTACAAATTTCTTGTAAATCAGATTCCGAAAAATTGTCACGTTTAAACCTGTTATATAATGCAGATGGGCTATTATAACCCATTTTTATAGATAACTCTTGTACTGTCATATGACGATATTCTAAAACGACTTTTATTTTTTCTCCTATAGTAATCTTTATCACCTTCCTTATACTATATAATAAAAAGCACAATTATTTTTGGCTGGGCGGTGTATCCAGCATCTCAGGTACTCTTGCGAGTGTGTCGGGAACCATTTCCGACCTCAAAAATAATTATGCTTATTACCATCCCCTAATCCCAATTTATAGCATCATGTGAAATAGTTCTATTTTCTGCAATGTCCTTTTCAGCTTCTTCAAGTGCTTTTTTTTCTATTGGCGTAACCTTTGTATAATCCGGATCCCATGCAAGTACAAGTTTTTTTATAAATTCAAGAGCAAAATTTTGTTCACTTTCCGGTAAAATTTCCATAAGGCTTGCAGCTTCCTTTATTGCTCCACTCATACAAAACACCCCTTTCTATTTATAAACATCGCCTCTTGTATCAACATTCATAATATATAATACTTTAATTTCCCCATCTTGATTATAATTGTATATTATCCTATACTTTCCTATTCTTAATCGTTTTCTACCATCTGAAAACCCTTGCATAGTTTTTATATCACCTTTTGGTGGATTTTCTGTCAAACCTTCAATTCCTGCTTTAATTCGCTGTTTTGTCGGTTTATCCAACGATTCAATATATTTTACCGCCTTTTTTGTATATTCAATTTTCACGTTGTCAACCTCCATCTTTATTACATTATATCAAATATTAAAAAATATTCAATCTTTTATTACTTATCCATACCCACAAAATAGACTTTCCAATGATGTTGACTAAGAACCTTTTAAGCGGTGATTGATTCCGACATGTTCACTCAACCAATTCTTACCCTGGATCTGTCCTCATGTTTGATTCTTTCTTGTAGGCATGATAAATAATAAAACTATATATTACTTTTTTATTTCTCTGTTTAGTCATCACATTCCTTTTTGAAAAGCAGTTGACCGCTTTTATATATGAAAGAGCTTGTCACAATGGCAAGCTTTTTAGTTTTCTATATGTGTTTTGATTAGTTTCATTTTTCTGTAGAAACTCTAATAATCAATCCTTTTCTTTTCATTATAGGAATTTTTAGCAGCTTATTAGTGCTCTGTTGCTTCCCTGGTAACTTCAGGAGGTCTGCAACTGCCCTAGATACCTCTTTTTGGCAGGTATCCATGACGCTTTACGCGTAACCTATGATCTACTTTAATATAGTTTTATCAACTCCCCTAGATTCTTATAGACACTTAATTCATTTCAAACGATATATGCACTTACGACCATATAGGTAGCCCTCACGTTTTTCATCTGTAGCCCTCATATAAATAGGTTTGGCTCAAAAACTATATATTTCGTTGTCAATGTACAATCGTTACTAAATAGTAACGCATAATCGTTATTGGAATTTAAAGTGAAAAACTCATTGACTTGACTTTTTTAGAAAAATCGGATACACTCAACCTTGTGAGGGTTTGAGTATAGAGTTGGGTTTTTCATCTTTATACTCCGTAGCTGGGAAAGTTTGCCGACTTTCTCAGCTATTTTTTGTGTGTCCGTGCTATGATTTACTGGTATCATCACCAGTATTAACAGCCCCTTGGTCTTATTGACTCTGCTTTAATATGCTGCTAGTGGGTAATTTGCTTTGATGCTACGACCGTATTGCTTGCCGATTACCCTTTTTTAATTTTGTAGTGCCGTATCACTACTGGGCTAGTTCCCTATTTAGCTGGGAGCGCTGTACCTGTTTAGTTGGTAACTTACTAAGGTTTTTAACTTGTAATTATTATAACCCTTTTGGTTATGCTTGTCAATACCTTTTTGTATCTTTTTTTATTTTATTTTTATATTGATTTTCATATCATAATATGTTATGTTATAATACTTTACAGAAAGAAGGTATATTATATATGAATGAATTAGCAATACTTGTCGATGACTTTATAAATAGTAAGGGCATAAAAAAAGTATGGATACAAGAGCAATTAAAAATTAGTCAACCATATTTTTATAAACTCATGCATAAAAAAAATTTTACTATCAATGATGCTAACCGCATACTTGCCGTTATCGGATATAAAATCGACTATGATATAAAACCGTTATAAATTTCCAAGGAACAAAAAAGGTGTAAGCCCTTGATAACTCAATAAAGACTTCACACCTTTTTATTAGGTTACTTTATTACTCTTTTATTTTGTCAATATCTGTTAGATTTACTCCCGCAACTTGTAAAAGTGCTTTTAAAGATAAATAATCATCTTTCAAACTTTCATATGTCTTTTCAGCATGTTCTTCCTTTGCCAACTGCATATGACGTTGAATTTTTTGAAACTGTTCAATTGCATCTTTAGCTATTTCAGCAGAATTTGGCATATCCTCACCTACTTTCTATAAGTGCCGTTTATTTGGTACTTTCATTATAATAGTTTGGTGAATTGGTGTAAAGCCTTTATTGAATTATCAAGGTGCTTTTGTTGTGTTGCTTGGCTAAACATTCGACTTTTATAGCTATCTCTTATGTGAGTGTGCAGAGCCTTACACTTTAGAGTGTTGCCGTTTTTTGTGTCGTGTTGTTTAACTTGGTTATATGATAGCATGGTTTTAACCATATTTCAAGTTATTTTTGTGGTTTTAACCATATTTGTTAATTATGCACATATTATATATTGCATATGGTTTTAGCCATTGTATAATTGTCACAAAGCAACAATAGAATAGTGTGTGAAATAATGATATGATTGAAACAAAATAAAAAGAATGGTATACTGTAATACTTTATTTATAAATAGAAAAGAGGTTGATATAATGTCAAGTGATGCACAAAAAAAAGCTTATAAAAAATATAATAAAAAAAAGAAAACTTTTTCAGTCGTATATACACCATCAGACATAAACGAAGGTTTGAGATTAGAAAATTATTTAAATACTATCTCCATATCTAAAAATGAATATCTGAAAGGTTTGATCAAGGCCGACCTTGACGCTAAAGGAATCGGATACCCTGAGTCAGAGCAGAGAACCTGAGATACTGGACATGGAATAAGATTGTGTAAGGATATAAAGGAAAGGGACAAAGAGACAGTATCAAGATAGATATATGTGTGGATTAAGTGCATAAACTTAGTGTAGCTGCATAAAGACTATATAAACGTTTATAGGCTTATATGAGCGTGATATAGAATGATGGACAGTATTTAACAGTATTAACGGTAAATGGGTATATAGATGGCAATATAATGTTATGCGTGGACGTTAATTAATGTTGTATACTGCAAGGTGTTATGATGAATAGAGGATATATATTATATATTTGATTGACTTTGATTGTTTATGAGTTAATATGATTATTTTTAAATAAATATGACTATATGATTATTGTTTCAAAATGATGGAAAATTTGTAAATATTATATTGCTTTTAATTTAAGTTTATATTTGTAATTATAATTCTTTTGTTTTATAGTTACATTTGTATATTTATATTGCATGAATGATTATGAATGTTTTTGATTGATTGTGAATTATTTTGAATTAAATTTACAATTGTAAATTAATTTTAACCGAACGCAAAATAATATATGTGTAAACAAAAATGCTAACCTAACCAAACACCATAACATAAAATCACCTGCTATCGTCCTGAGTCTGGACATCTTCGGAATCTCTATAAGTTGCAAAAATGTGCTATTCATAACTTTTATATCCCTAATTATTAAGACGTTTGATGGGGGTATATTTACATATTGGTGTAGTAACCAATTTGCCAGATCGCCCCTATGTGTTCTATTCACACGCCAACTTTAATTTTTCAAGTTTTACAAATTACATCAAATTTACAAACAATATACAAAATCACAAAAAAGAAGTTCGTTAAGCAGTTCGACAAAACCTTCATAAATAAGCAAATACTAAATTTTCAGACAATTATTTTTTTACCAATTTCCCATTCGTTTGGCCTAAAATCCTTATAAATCCTGAACTTTCACGAACGCAGTACAAATTTGCATTTTTCATCCATTACCCTCTTTATCGTTCAGCAAAAATTCTTCACAAATTATCCTAGATATATCCTATAAAATAAGAACATTTATCATTCCATAAACATATAAAAAATCATTAATTTCGAACACAACATAAATAGATTACCACACGTAGCCAGACACAATTCTATACAATTTACAATTTCAATTTAGCTGCAGAAATAAAAACCAACGCAATGGCTAAAACTATTACCCTACAGCAGCTTTTCAGATTTAATTGATCAATTTTCAAAAAATGACACCTAAAATCAATTTTAATATTTAATTATTATAAGTTATCGCCTTACATATAAAAATCTAAATTTACACCCAATTTTGTTCATTTAATCCATAAATTACATACAATAAATTATTTCATATTTATAATCGGAAACCATTCTTAATTTCAGAACTCATTAAATGGAGAATATACATATATACCTTGCATATTACATCAAAAACAAATTAATACTATTTTATATCAAACGGAGGATAATTCAATGTATAAAACAGATATATATGATATACTTATAGATAAAATTACAAAAGAATGGAATAAATCAATGAAAGATCAGAACAAACTAGGAGAATGGGTAACACCTCAATATACCAAATCAGAAATAAATAAAGCTGGATCAGTTATTGCAGATCCATCTTCAACACCTGAAGAACGCAACAATGCTCTTTATATACTTAATAACTGGAGGGCTGCTCATGCTTATCCTTTACAGGTTATATGCAGCAATCTTCGTTTACGAAATCAAGACGCTACTGTTGTTCAACGTTTAAAACGTTTAGAATCTATTACAAATAAAATAGAACGCTTTCCAAATATGAATTTGTATCGTATGCAAGATCTTGGAGGCTGTAGAGTAATTGTTGACACTATTGACCGTGTATACGAATCCATAGATAAATATAAAAACTCAAGAATACGCCACATATTAAAACGAGAATATGATTATATCCAAAAACCAAAAGATTCTGGATATCGTTCTTATCACATGGTCTACCAGTTCCATAGTGACAAGGCAGAAACTTTCAATAAGAACATGCTTATAGAAATACAATTTAGAACAAAACTTCAACATATATGGGCAACTGCTGTTGAAACGATGGGAATATATACAAAAAGTAATTTAAAATCAAGCCAAGGAAATAAAGAAATATTAAGATTTTTTACATTAGTTTCTTCAGTAATAGCTATCAATGAAAATCAGCCTGTATGTCCAAATACATCTGATTGGATGGATGAATTAATAAAAGAAATTAAATATTTAGATGATAAATACCATATAGTTTCTACATTAAACGGAATAAATATTGCCGTTGATTATAGCAAAAATAAAGCTAAAAATAATTTTTATCTTTTAATATTGAATTATAATTTAAGACGCATGAAAATAAAATCCTTTACAAATATAGAACTTGCAACTCAAGTATATGATGAACTTGAAAATGAAAATACTAATGATATAAATACCGTTCTCGTTTCAGCAAGTTCTTTGGATGCACTGAGAATAGCATATCCAAACTATTTTATAGATATATCTGCATTTACTAATATGATGGAAAATATAATAAATAATTATAAATCTCTATAATTTCTATTATCATTTATTAAGACAGGTGAAAAACATCTGTCTTATTTTTGTGTCTAAATTTGAAATTTACAATCCTTCTCAGCTCAAATATAGAAATAATAAATGTTCCAAAAATCAACTTTTATCAGATAAAGACTATATGCATATATACGAGGGTATTCTTTACATACTTTAAAATTTACTGACTATATGCTCTCCTACTAATTAAATAATGCAGATTCATTTTTCAATATTTTTTATAACAAAATGTAGAAGTAATTATCCGGAGACAATTCAATACAAAAATTAAAGGAGATTTTATTATGGCAAATAATAACACAGCATTACAAGTAACTAATTTTGATTTTTACGGAGATGAGCTAATTGCATTAAAGATAATGCAACTGGCGAAATCTATACTTCTATTACACACATTCTTAGAGGAATTAGGTTTACAGAAAAACAAATTGAACATCAACGTAAGAAGATTATTAATGATGAAGTTTTAAAAACTCACATCCAAAAATTCGGGTGTGGATTTAGGACTTCCAAGCATTAATGAAATATGGTGCATATCAAACCGTAGACTTCCACTAACATTAGCTAAAATAAATATCACACCCAAAATGAAACAAACACAACCAGAATTAAGCAACAAATTGTTAAGATATCAAGATAAATGCGCAGATGTTCTAGCTTCCGTATTTATAGATAATAAAACTATAGACCAGATTACAATGCAGCCTATATTAGATACTCTTAATAATTTTGCAGAAACAGTAAATGACTCTTTTCTATCTTTAAATGAAAGAATGTCGAAATTAGAAGATTCTCAGGAGCAAATGAAGAAATCATTACCAAAGAAAAGATTTTCAGTAAGCGCCAAATAATAATGCGGTCAGATATAAAATTACCCCAGCCCTTTGCGAG
>CANOYI010000005.1 GCA_947571515.1 uncultured Clostridium sp.
TACATAGTAATTTCTCTATCAAATTTCGACATTACACACTTTATTTTACATACCCGTCCTCAATTGTCCCTATATCATTATTAACTCTGTTCCATTTCGTATTTCACTTTCTATTACTCTCAGATTTATATCAAAAGCCTTCGCTGTTGCCTTATCATATAAGTATGGCATTTGTTTTGGAAGATAATATCCCTTTGTAAATTCATTTACTGCTTTTACCAAAAGCATAATAATAATATGAATTTTTTTATTGACGGGTATCCAAATGTCATATTGTTCATCAATCATAGGAACATATAATTTAACTAATACTTTATTCATCCTCATTCCTCTTTTCTTTCATTTCTAAAAGTTTTAACATAATTGTTTTTGATTTCTTGTTAATATACCCAAAACTACATCCACAATTATCCAATATCTCTTTTCTTGGTGCATCGACATCTAATAGATATTGGTCTTCTATGCCATTGCCAACCCAAATAATATTGCTCTCAAGCACGTTTTCTTTATACCAATCATCATAATTGTGCTCTTTAACTTTATCTGCCGAATCAATAAAAATAAAACTAAAATTCTTTTTTTCGTCGCATTGTTTTATAATGGTTTGTAATTTCTCTGTTCCTTCTGAATAATCGTCACCTTCCATATTTTGCTCCAAATAATTAATAAATCGATTTAATCCAAAAATAAAACAAACATTATATCTTGAAGTTTTTTTCTTGGCTGATGAAACTAACTTTTTATAATTTTCGCTTAGTTCATTTCTACCACTTAAAACTTTCCTCTCTGGATCCAAAATAATAATATCTACATCTTCTATCTTACCAATTTGTTGCCAGATATTAGAACCAAATTGCATTGCTTCTTCCACATCTTTTGCTGTGATAATATTAATAAAATTCTCTTTAAAATCGTAAAATTCTGGTTTGATATCTTTTTTCCTCAAACCAATTGGAATATTAGATAAATCATTCAGATTTGTCTTAAATTTATCTATTTTAACAACATCTGGCAAAATAGGAATTTTTTCTGCACTTGTTTTATTCTCTTTTTTTAGTCTTTCTATCTCTTCTTTTATAAATACATTGTATTCTTCTGGTTCACAGGATTTAGCAGTTTGAAAATCATAAATTTCTTCTCCTAAATTAATCAATCCCCTACCAAACTTACGAGCAGGTCTTTTGTTTCCTAATGCTTCAAAAATACTAACATATTCGCTTGTATCATTTAAAGATAGTGCAATTTTTCGTTTAAAATTTTGAGTCATTCGATATCTTAAATCATTACTTGTTGTTGTCGTCATAACAAATGTTATTCCTGTTTTACTCCCCTCTCTTGTTAGTGTTAATAAAACATCATCAAACACATCCTCATAATTTTCAATAAAAGTTTCATACCCATTTATCAAAATAGTTATCAAAGGCATTGATTCTCCATTTGTTTTTAGAAAAAAGTTATAATCTCCATTGTAGTCTGTTAGGATTTGCTTTCTCTCTTTTACTATTTCTTTTACTCTATCAAAAAATCGCTTTAGCTTTTCAGTGTCATTCGCACAAATTACTTCACCTACATGTGGGCAGCCATCAAATATTTTCAAAGATTCTGTTCCAAAATCTAATATATACATCCATACATTAGAAGATGAATAAGTTGTCATTAAATCATATACAATTGTACTCATTAATGTTTCTTTTCCACTTTCTGCATTACCGTATATAATAACATTTCCGCCTTTTACTAAATCTAAATTTACAATTCCTTGTTTTTGATTGGCTGGATCATCATATTCTCCAATGGTAGCAATTACACTATTACTCTTTTTCTTAAATTTATATTTATCTTTTACTTTTTTCACATAAATCTTTTCTGGAATATCCTCTATCCACAAATTCTCTGCTTTTATCCCTTCTCTTTTCGCAATATCATACATTTCCTTAACGATATTAGGCAATTGTTCTCCTTGACTTGCTACTGTCTTTTTGGTGTAATCATTAATTTCCTTGATAACAGATCCATTATTCCTAATAAATTTGATAGCTTCATCTTCTTGTGTTTTTGTTGTATCAGAAGGATAATATTGTGTACCAGACCATCCTGATTGTCCGATATCAAAATAATCATCATTTCCTACTTTGATATAAAACCTACCAGATTGTTTTAAATAAGCTGCATCTGGTCTTTCAATTACATCTGAACTATCTGACTTGTCCTGCACTTTTAAACAAATGGCAAATTTACTATTGCTTCGAATTTGGTCATCTACAATTCCACTTGGCTTTTGTGTCGCTAAAATCAAATGCACACCTAAGCTACGTCCAATTCTCGAAACACTTACCAATTCACTCATAAAATTTGGTTGCTGTTGTTTTAACTCCGCAAACTCGTCACAAATAATTAATAAATGCGGAATTGGCTTTTTTAAAACCCCATTATGATATAATTTCTGATATTTATATATATCAATCACGCCACCATCTGTCATTTCTCTTGCTTCATTGAATAAAACTTGTCTTCTTCTTAATTCACTTTGTATGGAAACTAACGATCTTTGCAGTCCTTCTTTATCAATATTGGTAATTGTTCCCACTAAATGTGGCAATTTAACATCTTGTTTTTGAAAAGCTCCTGATAATCCTCCACCCTTATAATCAATTAAAATAAAAGTGACATCATCTGGATGATAATTAATTGCAAGTGACAAGATGTATGTGATAATAAATTCACTCTTTCCAGAACCTGTACTACCTGCAATTAATCCATGTGGTCCATGAAATTTCTCATGTATATCTAAATTTAAAATCTTTCCTGTTGGTCTAATTCCAATCGGTGCTGCTAAAGAAAGTGTAGCATCGTTATTTTTCCATCTGTCTAAAATATTTAATTGCTCGATTAATCCTACATTATACATTTCCAAAAAAGAATAATGGCTTGGTAATGAATTTCTTTCTGCTAATTTGTATTTAATCGGTATATTGGATACCATTTCTTTTATTTTGTCAAAGAAAAAGATATTTAAATTATTAAAAGTAAAGTTAATTTCACTTTTCTCTGACAATTCATTACTATACACTTTCCCTGATTTATTTTCAATCTGGATAAACTTTTTACATTCATTTGGCAATTGCCTAATATCATTTGCAATACAAAAAATGCTAAATCCTACATTTGCTTTTTGTTGTAATATATTTGTGATAATTTTTAAATTTTCTATCTCTCGATAGCTATCTGTTATAATTAAATAATATGGCAAAAATCTTTTATCATCACTTGTCTGATTTACTTGTTCATTGGTTCTTTTTGAAAACTCATCTTCTAAATATTTTGAGATTTCTTCCATATTTTTTACATCATCTTCAAAAAAACGAAAGTCTTTTTCATTATTCCAAACATAAGGAAACATTTTTACATATTCCCATTTTTTAATATTATCTTTTTTTAATAAAAATACCAATTTTAAATCATGGTAGCTTTGAAACGCCATTAATTGAATAAACAAATTTTGCATAAATTTATCGATATTTTCTCTGCCTTTGTCTATATAAGCTATCATTTTTTCACTTTTTAAAGAAATGGTAACTGGTGCATCTTTTAGGATATTAACATCTTGTGTGAAATTATCTAGCATATTTCTTAAATTATCTTCTTCTTCCATTTGAAAAGCTTGCTTTTCAGGATAAGAAATATGAATGTCAAATGGAATATCTCCTATGCCAAGATTAATGGACAAAAAGTCAGGATCTTCTATTGTCCTTTCCCATAGTCTTTTATCCTTGTTTAAGATGATACTTGTACATTCTTCTGTTGTTGCATAATTCTTTAACAATATCTTTCTCTTTTTATCTTTTAGTTCTTCTATCTCTTTTTTCTCAGCATTCATATAGGCACGATATTTTTCTTGACGTGTCTTTTCATATTTTTTATCTCTGTTTTTTTCCCATCTGGAAATGAGCAATGGGATTAACAGCATAGATAACAGCATAATAAATGATGAGATAATCGACAAGATACTTTCTCCTAATGTTGCTGTTCCACTCAATATATTGGAAAAGGTAGAAAAAATAGAAATAAAAGAGAAAGCTCCCATACATAAGGTAGAACCTAATGTTAAGAATAATGGCATCTGGTCATTGGTTCTCTTATAAGGTGGTGCTTGTATGATAACCTCATCTTTATCAATCTTATCTATAATTCTTGGCGAACGATAAAAATAATCTTTTGATGAATATAATTCTATGTATCTTTCTTCTTTCCTCTCTTTCACTATTTTTTGTGGTTTGGTTTCTTTTAATCTTAAAACGTTTTCATCGTAATGAACCTTTTTAGATGGATTGTTGATATAGATACTATTTCCTAATAATATAATTTTCAATCCCATGATAAAAATGGTATCTCCGTTAAACAAGAACTTTGCCTTATGATATACCAAATTACCGTTTACAAATGTTCCGCATTTTTTATCATAATTTTCCAACATCCACTTACCATTGTTTAGAAATATTCTGGCATGTGTGTTAGCTACTAGATTATTTTCATAGGATATTTGATTGCTAGAATTTCTTCCAATTGCTATTTCTTGTGTGTGTCTTATATCTAAATGAATCCAGTTATTTTCATATACTGGCAAACAACACAAAGTATATAATGCCTCTGTTTCTCCGATCATTAATTCATATATGTTGTATTCTTTTAAAACAATTCTACTTACAAATAAATTCGTCGTATTTACTATTTTTATTTGTTCGTCTGTTATTTGAATACATTTTGGGTTTACTATTTTAGCATTACTGTCACTTGTAATTTGCCATTTTCCATCTTTGGATTCGATTTCTAGCATTCTTTTATTGGTGTTTTCATATTGGTCATTTATGATATAACTTCCTGATGAAACTTGCGGTAATATAATTTTGTGCATTTTTCCTTCGCCTATTAATACTACTAACAATTAAAATCAACCTTTCTATTTTTAGTTATTCTTACCTATCAAAAAACAATTAAACTATTAAATATATTTAATAATTTAACTGTTTTGAAATAAAATTATGTATTTTACTCTAAATGAAAATCTAAAGCTTTTATTTTTGCTAAATCTCCTTGTTTTGCCTCAATAATTTTAGTTATAGCTAAATTAAGGTTTTTCTTGAAATTTTTTATTCTAGCAGTAGATTTTGTTTTACAATCTTTAGTTGCTTTTTTTACTTTAGTTCTAACATCATCTGAAAATCCCCACCACTTAGAAGTATCAGTATTATTAGCTAAAGCATTAACATCGTTACAATATGTTTCAACACATTTTTCTACCTTGTTTAAACCTGTTTCTATCTCCTTTTGAAAGTTTTTTAGTTGAGCCACACTAGTTTTTCTACCATTCGAATTAGTTTGTGTATATATTCTTAGAGTAGTCCAAATTCCATCACCAAATATGTCATCAATCATTAAGTGACGCCATATTCTTCCTGTTTTGCTTAAATTATATTTACTATCTTGTGCTACTTTCAGATATTTCTTACATTTATTTCGAACATCTTTATGACTACTCTCAAGAGCTTCTAGTGATTTACAAACTGCTATATAAAAGCATTTTCCTGCTAAATTTAATAATGTTACCATTCTATCTGAGCCGTCTTGTGTATTGTTATTAGTATCTGTAACTAACATCTTCTTACTCTCATTCCATTTCAAATTTCCAAATAGGCTAGCATCAAAACCCTCTTCTTCATCAAGATTATTATTCCACCATTTGGCAAAAATAATAGCATTATCATCAAACCATCTACCGTCTACACAAACATAATTACCAACAGATTGACTTATATCTTGTATTGCTTTCGCTAGATCCAAATAGTCATTTTCTATTTTTCTAATTTGTTTTAAAGATGAGCCTTCATTATAAAAATATTGTCCCATATATATTTCTCTCCTTCCTACACTTTTTAACTTTTATCTTACAGTTCACTTAATATTATATATAAATAAATTTTTAATCTGTCAATAAATTATTAAAAAATTTCAAAATTAAGTAATAGTAAGTTTACAGTTATATTGTCACCATGATTTTGGGTGATTTTGGGGACGGAGGAAAAAATCATGATTTATAAAATTTGCAAAACTTTTAAAATAGCAAAAACAGAAATCATGATTTTTTCCTCCGTCCCCAAAATCATCCCCAAAATCATAAAAGCCACAACTTCGCAAGCAAATATTTTGCTTGCGAAGTTGCACTTTTTTATTTTACACATACTCAATTCATTTCGAATAACTTATGGATCTGCTCGGCTTCCCAAAGTAATGCTCTTTCTGCTACTTTCTTTGCTTCACTTTCTCTAAGTTCAGCAGCTTCTTCACGTGAAAGATTTTGAGTTCTACCCTCCTTTTCTAATTTTGCTGCAGTTTCTTCCAAAAAATCATCATAGAAAGCCGTTTCAGCTCTAGGCGATACATAGCACGCTTTAGCCTTTACATTAACTATAGCATAGCCACATATCCATTGATTGTTACCAAAGTTTCTCAAGATATCAAACTGATAAATGTTTTCTTCATGTTTTTTCTGAAATTTAAAAATTCCCATGGTTTTGCACCTCCTACTTATATCTATTTAGATTTACGTTTACTTTAAAATATTAACATAATTATATTCTTTCGTCAAGTTCAATAAAAGAGTAATATGAATTATAATTTTAAATTTAAACACAAATTGGAAAGCCTTAAGATTAGCATAATTTAAACTTTTTTCTTTGGCTTTCCGTTAATTTGTTTGTGTACCATATTTTTTATATATTAGAAAGTCAGTATGACTTTCCTAATATGTAAAAAAGTGTGTAAAAGGAAATATCCCTATTGCACACTTTTTGCACTTACACTTTCATAGAAAGACCTACTTTTTGTCTCTCTTTATCAATTTTTATCACTTTAACCTTAACCACATCACCAACAGAAACAATCTCTGATGGATTTTTGATAAAATTATCACTCATTTCAGAAATATGGACTAGTCCATCATGTTTCACACCGATATCCACGAAAGCACCAAAATCAATAACATTTCTAACCGTTCCGTTTAATACCATACCTTCTCTTAAATCCTCTAATTTCAAAACATCACTTCTTAAAATCGGTTTTGGCATATCTTCACGAGGATCTCTACCTGGTTTTGATAACTCATCAATGATATCAGATAAGGTCATTTCTCCAATTTTCAATTCTTTTGCCATAGTTGGTACATCAACACTTTTCAATTTTTTTCTTAATGTTTCTAATTTTTCTTTATCTTGTAAATCTTTTTTATCAAAGTCTAAATTAGCAAGCAATTTTTCAGTTGGCTCATAGCTTTCTGGGTGAACCGCTGTAATTTCTAATGGATTATCTCCATCCAAAATTCTTAGGAAACCAGCACATTGCTCAAAAGCTACTTTTCCAAGCTTAGGAACTTTTAATAATTGTTTTCTATTTTTCAATTTTCCATTTTCATCTCTATATTTTACAATATTTTTAGCAATGGTATTATTAATTCCTGATACATAAGATAGCAAAGATGGTGTTGCTGTGTTAACATCTACTCCTACTTTATTAACACTGTCCTCTACTACACCTGTTAAGCTTTCTGCTAATCTTTTTTGATTCACATCATGTTGATACTGCCCTACTCCAATTGCTTTTGGATCTATTTTTACCAATTCTGCTAAAGGATCTTGTAATCTTCTAGCAATTGAAATAGCACCTCTAATGGACACATTAATATCTGGATATTCTTCTGTTGCTAGTTTAGAAGCTGAATACACAGATGCTCCCGCTTCACTTACAATCACATAATGGACTGTTCTTGAAGCATCTTTTATCATATCTGCTACAAACATCTCTGACTCTCTAGAAGCTGTCCCATTTCCAATAGCTATCATATCGACTTTATCTTTTTCAATCAATTTTAGAAGTTCTTTTTTGGCTCCTACTACATCATTTTGTGGTTCTGTTGGGTACACAGTTGTATAATCTAAAACCTTTCCTGTTTCGTCGATAACTGCTATTTTACATCCAGTTCGATAAGCTGGGTCAAACCCCATAACAGTTTTCCCTTTAATTGGTGCTCCTAATAACAGTTGCTTTGAATTTTTACCAAATACTTTAATCGCTTTTTCTTCTGCCTTTTCTGTTAAATCACTACGAATTTCTCTTTCTATCGATGGTTCAATTAATCTTTTAAAACTATCTAGAATCGTTTCTTTTAGCATTGCTGTAAATTGTGTTTCCCCTTTTATGGTGTCTTTTTCTATGTAAGCTAATATTTTTTCTTCTGGTTTTTGAATTTTAACTTTCAAAAACTCTTCTTTCTCTCCACGATTTATGGCTAAAATTCTATGGCTTGGAATATATTTAATGGCTTCATTATATTCATAATACATTTCATAATTTGACTTTTCTTCTAGGTTAACTGCTTTTGTCTCAATTAACCCTTCTCTGTAGCATTGTCTCTTAATCTCTTTTCTATATTTTGCGTTATCAGAAATATCTTCTGCAATAATATCCAAAGCCCCTTGTATTGCTTCTTCTTCGTTATTTACTATTTTATCTTTATTCTTCTTGTCCTCTTCTGGTAATTTGTCAATATTGATATACTCTTTGGCGATTTCTTCAATTGGTCTAGTATCTTTTTGTTCGATAATAATTTGTGCTAATGGCTCTAATCCTTTTGCTTTTGCTACCGTTGCTCTGGTTTTCTTTTTTTGCTTATAGGGACGATAAATATCTTCCACTTCTGCCAACGTCTTAGCGATTGCAACAGCTTGCAAAATTTCGTCAGTTAATTTGCCTTGTTCTTCAATTGATTTAATGACTTCTTCTTTTCTTTGCTCTAAGTTTCTAAGATAGGTTAATCTTTCTCCTAAATCCCTTAAAACCTCATCACTTAAACCTCCCGTGACCTCTTTTCTGTAACGGGCAATAAATGGTATAGTATTTCCTTCGTCAATTAGTTTTACAGTGTTTTCTACTTGTGATGGTTTTATGTTTAATTCTTCTGCTATTGTTTTTATGATTTTTTCCATGTTTAATCCTTCCTTTCATGATTTTGGGGACGGAGGAAAAAATCATGATGATTTATTGATTAATTCTTTAGTCTCTCCATTGCCCCTTTTGTTATATCAAATTTCTTCATTATGTCTGTATACTTAATCTTCTTATATTTTTTGAGATATTTTATTAACTTCTTTAGTATATCATCTTTTTCAAATATTTCAAATACTTTTATTTTTTCTTTTCTAACAAAGTCCGAAATAGCATAATCGATTTTCTTTTCCATATCCATATCTATATCCGAAAATTCTTCTTCACAAACTATAATCTATATTGCTAATAAATGCAATTTCTTCTTCTGTGAAAATTTCAGCTTTTTTAATTTGCCCATTTTGATAAAAACAATAAGAATAATATTTATATTCACATTGATTTTTTACCATTTTTGCTTTTACTGGATTTTGATGAATATATTTAACACATTGAATCAATTGCCTTTTATCTAATATTGGTTCACTTTTGTAACGGTCACGAAAGACATATCCCACTCTTTCGTTTTCCATATAATTATAATATTTTGCATACATACTATTTACCTTTTGCATATATTTTGATAATTCTCCCCTGTTTTTTGTCTGTATCAATAAATGTGCATGATTATTCATGATACAAAAAGCAATTATTTTAAGATTCTCTTTATTTAAATTCTTTCGTATTAATTGTAAATATCGATTGATATATCTATCATTCTTGAATATAAATTCTTTGTTGATACCTTGCACCATCACATGAAAAAAAGAGGTTTCAAGATATTGTCTTGCAATTCTTGGCATTGCTAATCACTCTCGCTTTCTTTGTTTATTCTTTTACCCCTTTTTATTATAATCCTTAATCTTTTTTACTCTCCCCATAAGTATTTTTCTTTTGTTTTCTTATCATGATTTCTAAAAGCTTATCATGATTTTTTCCTCCGTCCCCAAAATCATGATTAATACTCCAACGAATCATCCTTTTCAATCCAATCCTGTACTTGCTCAATTCGATACTCCGTTTTAGTATCTCTCATTACCACTTCTTTGATTCCTGCATTGATTAACATTCTTTTACAGAAAGTACAAGGCCAATTATCTGTCACATATTCTCCATTTCTACTATTAATGCCAACCATATATAAAGTAGCACCAATCATATCCTTTCTTGCGGCACTAAGCATAGCATTCTGTTCACTATGAACAGATCTACACCTATCATATCCTTTTCCACTTGGCATATCACTCTTAATGCAATAACCTAAATCTAAACAATTTTTTCTCCCTCGTGGGGCACCAGAATAGCCAGTTGAAATAATTTCATCATTTTTTACAATGATACTTCCATAGTTATTTCTTAGGCATGTTCCTCGCTCTGCTACCGTTTCTGCAATATTTAAATAGTAATTAATTTTATCAACTCTCGCCATATTTTTGTCTCCTCCTTGATATCCCCACTGGTTCCGGGTTTTTTTGGGGACACCTAGCTAAATAATTTTTAATTTAAAATAAAATTGTCCCCAAAAAAACCCGGAACCAGTGGGGACATTTTTATTCCACTCCTAAATACTCGTTATAGGTAACTTCTCTGTCGATGACTTGACCATCTTCCTTGATATCAATTATTCGATTTGCTACTGTTTGTGTCAATTCATGGTCATGTGAAGTAAATAAGATATTTCCAATAAATTTTTTCATCCCCTCATTTACAGATGTAATACTTTCCATGTCTAAATGATTAGTTGGCTCATCAAATAGCAAGAAGTTCGCACCTGATAACATCATTTTAGATAAAACACATCTTACCTTTTCTCCTCCTGATAAAACTTTAACTTGTTTTAAAGCTTCATCTCCAGAGAATAACATTCTTCCTAAAAAGCTTCTTACATAAGTTTCATCTGGGTCTTTTGAATACTTTCTAAGCCATTCGGTTACGTCTTCATTGGTATCAAATAAATAGTTGTTATCTTTTGGAAAATAATTTTGTGTAATCGTTGTTCCCCATACTAATTCTCCTTCATCTGGTTCCATTTCCCCTGCGATAATTTGGAATAATACAGTTTTAGCGATTTCATTATCTGCCAAAAAGGCTATTTTGTCTCCTTGTTTTACATCAAATGATATTTTGTCTAATACCTTTACACCTTCCACTGTTTTAGAGATATTTTTTACTTGCAGAATTTCCTTTCCTGGCTCTCTTTCTGGTTTAAAATCTACATATGGATATTTTCTATTGGATGGTTTGATTTCATCTAATTCTATTTTTTCTAGTGTTTTCTTTCTTGATGTTGCTTGTTTTGATTTAGAAGCATTGGCACTAAATCTTGCAATAAAGTCTTGCAATTCTTTGATTTTTTCTTCTTTTTTCTTATTTTGTTCTCTTGCCTGTTTTAATGCTAATTGACTAGATTCATACCAGAAATCGTAGTTTCCTGGATAGACTTTGATTTTCCCAAAGTCAACATCTGCGATATGAGTACATACTTTATTTAAGAAATATCTATCATGTGATACAACAATTACTGTATTCTCGAATTCCATTAAAAAATCCTGTAACCAATTAATGCTTTTTAAATCTAAGTCATTGGTAGGTTCATCTAATAGTAGGACATCCGGATTTCCAAATAGACTTTGTGCTAATAAAACTTTTACTTTGTCTTTTGCTTCAATTTCTTTCATTAATTTATAATGATTTTCTGGGACAATTCCCAAATCATTCAACAACATAGCTGCATCTGATTCTGCATTCCAACCGTCTAATTCCGCAAACCTTTCTTCTAGTTTTGCTGCTTTCATTCCATCTTCTTCTGAAAAGTCTGGCTTTGCATAAATTTTTTCTTTCTCCTTCATAATGTCATAAAGTTCTCTATTTCCCATGATAACCGTATCAATTACAGAAAATTCTTCAAAAGCAAAGTGGTCTTGCTTCAAAATAGAAAGTCTTTCTCCTTTGTCGATACTAACGTCTCCTTTGCTTGGTTCTATTTCTCCTGATAAAACCTTAAGGAAGGTTGATTTTCCAGCCCCATTGGCTCCAATAATTCCATAACAGTTCCCTTTACCAAATCGAATATTTACGTCTTCAAATAACACTCTTTTACCAAATCTAACGGTTACTCCGTTTGCACTTAACATATTTTCTCCTCCTTATAACTTTTAGTATTATACATGATATAGATTGATTTTTCAAGAAAATGTAGATTTTTTTTAATATCTGTGCTATAATAATATGGATGTTTTAAATTTATTTCATTAAGGAGGTATATTATGTCTCGAAAATCAAACAACCACAAGTCAAGTAAGTATAAGAATCGTGGGGAGCGATTAGTCTCAAAATTATCCATGGAATTTGGCATTCAGTCGGCAAGTTATGCCAACAGAAAATCTCAGATATTATCCAGTGGATCTGACATTCAGTCAAATGAGGAGGCACAATATCCTAAAAAGGACCGGTCTTAATGCCGGTCCTTTTTTTTTAATCATCAAATAATAATTTAATTCCCCATAATCCAGATACGCCAACTAGTCCATAAATAATCCTTGAAAGAATTGTCATATCTCCAAAAATAGCTGCTACTAAATTAAAATTAAAAATTCCAATTAAACCCCAATTAATAGCACCTATAATAATTAATGCCAAAGCGATTTTGTCAACTACTTTCACTGGTTTCCCCTCCTTTGTTTTTTACTAGATAAGAACAAAAGAGGCATGATTAAATTTTTTGACTTTTTAAATTACTTTTCATGCCTCGTCTTTGTTCACTCGCCAAATTTGCTTTAGCAAATTTGTGTGAAACGCTTTATATTATAGGAAATTCATCGAACTTTCTATAATATAATTTAATTTTTTATTAGTATATGTTTTTCTCTAAAAATTATACATTTTATTGAATTTTTAGTTTTTTTGTGATAATTTGTTGTTAGGAAAATTGTCAAAAAGGTGGTTCCTTTTTGGCAAAAGTTACGGAAAAGGAGAATTTATCATTATGCGAAGGAATCAAAGAGGAAGAGGAAATAGAAAAATTAAAGTTTTTAATAAAGAATATTCTGATGAAAAATTTATCAAAAATTTATCCATTGCCATTATTAGTCTTCTTGCTATTTTATTATGTATTGCTATTTTTTATCAAATTTACCATTATATTCAACATCAACAATTTGTAAAAACTGTTGATGAAAGTATACAACAAGGTATCTCAGATACCAATGCTTCTAATCAAAAGAAAACGGAAAAGAAAGAAACTGACACTACTTTTACCCTGACTGCTATTGGTGACGTTATGTGTCATAATACGCAATATTTAGATGCTTATGTAGAAACAGAGGATGAAGAGAACAATTATGATTTTTCTTATGTTTTTGAAGATATTTATCGTTATACAAAAATAACAGATATTACAATTGGTAGTTTAGAAACCAGTTTCGCCGGTAAAGAACGAGGATATAGTAATTATCCAACCTTTAATTCTCCTGATAATTTAGCCTATGATTTGAAAAAAATTGGAGTAAATATTTTATCTACTGCTGGAAATCATTGCTTAGATATGGGTTTTTCGGGACTTTCTAGAACAATTGATGTTTTGAATGATGCTGATATTTCTCATCTAGGTACTTATAAAACCCAAGAAGATCGAGATGAAATTTTGTTTAAATATGTAAAAGGAATTAAAATTGCTTTTATCAATTACACCTACGGAACCAATGGTATTCCAGTTCCTTCTGGGCAAGAATTTTGTGTCAATCTAATTGATAAAGATTTAATCCAAAAAGACATTGAAAGTGCCAAAGACCAAAATGCCGAAATCATCGTAGCTTGTATGCATTGGGGCACAGAGTACCGAACAACATCCAATCCAGAACAAGAAGAATTAGCTGATTTTCTATTTCAAAATGGAGTAGATATTATTTTAGGAAACCACCCTCATGTTTTAGAACCAATGGAAAAAAGGACTGTCACTTTAGAAGATGGAACGCAAAAAGATGGATTTGTGATTTATGCCTTAGGTAATTTTATTTGCGACCAAAATGCTGAAAATACAAGAAACTCTATTATCTTAAACTTAAAAATAACAAAACACACAGATGGAAAAATCAGCATTGACCATGCCGATTATATTCCAATCTATATGTATAAAAATACCGCTTCAAAAACTAGAAGTATGAAATTATTAGATATTGAAAAAATAATTAATGATTACGATACTGCTTTAATTAACGGTCTTCAACCATCTACTTCACAGGAACTGTATAATAATTTGAAAGTTCAACTAGAAAAGATTACAAGTATTGTAGGACCTGAATTTTAAAAATTTACTTTTGAGCACGCCCTGATTTTGGGGACGGAGGAAAAAATCATGATGATAACAAATTTGTGATTATTTACAAATTATAACCTATCATGATTTTTTCCTCCGTCCCCAAAATCATCCCCAAAATCAGGGCATACATTTAAGAAAGGTCCCTCTCTCCCTGTTGCGATTGATTTGTATATATTTTTTCATCAGTAGATTGCTCTTTCCCTATCGTTGCTATTCCTTCTACTTCGCACTTATAACTATCTTTAAATCTTTCTTTAATAAGTTCTTGGGCGGTTTTTGTTAAAACCTTCGTTCCTGTCTCTATATGTATCTTTTCTGTTCTTTCATTTTTATTATGACTTCCTCCTGTAGATGGAATAAAAATCATCGTTTTTTGCTTTGCTGGAATATATCCTGTATCTTGTCCTGCTTCTGATAGTTTTTCTATATACTCAATTTGATTTTCATCACATACCTTTGCAATAACTGCATTTAATTCTTGACTTGTTATTGCTGGTGTCCCTTTTGATATGACTCTTGCATTTACTTTTGTTCTGGTCTTATTTTCCACTTTTTTAACAATTTTTTCAAAATCTTCTAAAACCTTTTCTGGTGTATTCTCTCCAAATAACCTAAAATCAATGCGAGCTTCAGCTTGTTCTTTTATTTGATTATATCCTCTGTCATCATTGATTGTCCCTCCGCCAACTTGACTAGCTCTTCCTAATCCTTGTTTTTCATATTTTTTTCCAAGCTTATATACCTTTCTTCCTATAAAACATACTGCATCAAATGGATTTTTTCTTTCTTTCATTGGCGTAGAACCAGTATGTGCTGCTTCCCCTTGGACATCATATTCAATTCTCACGGCTGACCCAACACAATTAATGATTGCTATTTGTTCCTTTCCACTTTTTTTGTATCTTTCATCTAATGTCTGATATTGCTCTATGTGCGATTCTAAAGAATAATCTATCTCCTCTTTTGTAAAAATTTTTTCTACTTCTTGTATTCCCTTTGTGTTTTCCATTAAATAAGACTTTCCTTGTTCTATTGCTTCTCTTAAAGTAATCTTATTTCCATCTACAATTTGATCTAAATCTTTTTCTTCTATGTCTCCACTTAAATATTTACTTCCTATACAAGCATTACCAAATCTAGTAGATTCTTCACATGCATAGATAGCAACTTTGATAATTCCATTTATTTTTTTACTTTTTAATAAATTTTCTGCCGTTTGAAGAGCTGATATGACTCCTACTGGTCCATCATATTGTCCTCCATTGTCAACTGAATCAGTATGAGATCCCATTGCTAATGTTTTTTCTGGATTGTTCCCTATTGCAATACTTCCGCAAATATTTCCTACTTTGTCTACCGTTATTGTCATTCCTAATTCTTGCATTTTTTCTATTACTTTTATTTTATATTTTATATCTTCTTCTGTATATGCCAATCTATTAATTGGCTCGTTTGAATCAAAATCAAAAAAATCTTCTAGTTCTACCATCATTATTTCTCCTTCTTTTTATGATGATGGTATTTTATCACATTATGTTTACTTTTTCAAGTCAAATGTTTTATTTTATGAAAAAACAAGATAGACTTCAAATCTCTACCTTGTTTCAATTACTCATTATTTTAATTTAACATATCTTTTTTCTTTAGCCACCAAGTTACTAGCAATGTTAACACCACTGATATCAATATCATTGAAACAAACCCAAATGGACTATCCTGAAATGGCAATCCCACATTCATTCCCCAGAAGCTAGAAATCATAGTTGGTACAGCGAGTACAATTGTGATAGAAGTTAAAAATTTCATCACCCCATTTAGATTATTAGAAATAATAGAAGCATAGGCATCCATTGTTCCATTTAAGATATTACTATAAATTTGTGCCATTTCAATTGCTTGCCTATTTTCTGTAATGGCATCTTCTAGGATTTCTTCATCTTCTTCATATAACTTTATAATTTTTCCTCTCATTGTTTTTTCCATGACGATTTCATTTGATTTTAAAGAAGTTGTAAAATACACCAAACCTTTTTCTAAGCTTAATAATTTTAAAAGTTCTTTGTTTTTCATTGAATTTTTTAGGATATATTCTGCTATCTCTGTTTCTTTATTGATTTGTTTTAGATAATTTAAAAAGTATGATGAGTTTAAATACAAAATTTGAAAAATAAATCTTGTTTTCATATAGGTTTGAAAGTTCTTTATTTTTTTCTTTTCAAAATCTTCAATTACTTTATTTTTCTTTAATGATACTGTTAGAAAAAAATCATCTCTTACTACAATCATTCCTAATGGCATTGTTGTATAGATATCATTATCTTCATTTTTGTCTATAATAGGAACATCTACTATAAAAAGAGTTGTATTATCATCATCTTCTTGGTCGATTCTTGCTTTTTCTTCATAATCTAAGGCGTCTCTAATAAAGTCTTCTTGTATATTGATGTTTTCACATACTCTCTTTATTTCACTTTCCGACGGATTTACTAAGTTAATCCATGCTCCTTTTTTGAACTCTTTGATTTCTTCCATTTTGTTTGTTTTTATATCTGTATTATAAATCTTTAGCAAATCCATCACCCCTTCTTCCATTTTCTTCAACACTATTATTTTAGCTCTTTTCTTCACTTTTGTCAATTGTTTTTTATCTTTTACAGAAGTAGTTTTACATAAAAAATTGACATTTTGGGTAAATTTTAGTATAATAAAAGAGGATAATTGTCTTTGACAATTTGCAAAAAAATCTTAATTTAATTAAAGAAAGAGAGGTATTTATTATGAAAGGAAAAATTTTTAGCCGGTTTATTGTACTAGCGTTGGTACTGGCGCTCGGATTCAACGCACCAATATCAGTAGTTGAGGCAAAGAAAGGTATTAAGCACGCATCTGTGTGCAAATGCCCATACTGTAGCTTGGAATTATCAAAAAAAGCAGGAAAGACTCTCTACGAGGGGCAAACGGCATCCAAAAATGCTGTCAAAAAGGCAGCCAACGTAACTTACAAAGGTAAATCATCTTTTACTTGGACCTTAACACAGAACGGCAAAACAATAAAATATGCCAAAAAGGGGTTCAAAATAACTGTAAAGAAAGGAACTTCTACACAAAAAAGCATTTTTTTGCCTGTTACTCGGATCAAAAAGCTTTATATTATGCAAACAAAGCTTACTGGAGTAACCGAAGGAACAGCATTTCCTTCAAACAAATTTAAGAAAAAATCCATTGTAAAAGCTGTTTACGAGGATGGCACAAAAAAGACTATTTCAACATATAGTCTTGTATTGCCTACAAACAAAAAAGTGACGGCAAATTCAAAACAGGAGTTTGTTGTTACTGTAAAATCTGGTAAACACAGGGCGAATATATCGATTCCTGTTATTCCAAAACAGACAACGTCAGAACCATCAGCATTACCAACTGCATCGCCAACTGCGGAGCCTTCGGCATCACCAACTGCATCGCCAACTGCAGAGCCTTCGGCATCACCAACGGCATCACCAACATTGAAGCCATCAGTGGAACCGTCTGTATCGCCAACAGCGACTCCAGTATTGCCACCTATTATTGTCGTTGTGCCGACAGAACGACCAACAGCATCGCCAACTGCGGAGCCTTCAGCATCTCCATCGGCATCACCATCAACGACTCCAAGCGCGAGTCCATCGGCATCACCGTCAACGACTCCAAGCGCGAGTCCATCAGCATCACCGTCAATGACTCCAAGTGCGAGTCCATCAGCATCACCAGAAACTAAATTTTTTACCTTGAACATTCCGAATGCGGAAATTTCGGACTGTAATGGAGAAGTAAAAGGTAATACAGTGTCAAGTGGTTCTTATGTATCAATCCGTCCAAAGACATTAGTTAACTTTTCTCATTGGCAGGATGAGAACGGAAATGTAATTTCAAAACAAACGATTCACTCGTTTTATATGTTTACTGAAATGACTTTGATTCCGGTGTACTCGAATACACCTGACACTAAAAAAGAGGTTATCCTGAGTTTTCCAGGATATGAACTCTTGCCAACTGAGTTAAAAGTGGCTTTAACAATGCACTTGGAACTTCCCGAAGGGTTTACTCTGGATGAATGGGGGTATTTATATACGAATCAGATGGACTATACTGAAAACGATATGGTCTACGGAGGGAACGTATATAAAAAAGTATGTAACCCTGAGCAAATCACTAATATCGCTGAAGAGATAAGTGCGACTGGACAGGCTACATGGAGGAGCAAACTTGGCTTTTCTTCGAATGCCTGGAACACGAAAATGTCGTTCTTGTTCCGTAGCTATGTTAAAGTAATAGCCGAAGACGGAAAAGAGGAGTTCGTATATTCTCCTATAAAAAATGTGTCTTTAGCTATTCCGGCAGAGTGAAGCCGGTTAAAAAAATTTCATATATAATAATCAAAAGCAGGCAATGCCTGCTTTTGATTGTTATATATCAAAATATTATACTTTTACCAATCTTCTTTTTATAGTTTTTCTTGTTTCTCCATAAGATTTATCTTTCTCACTTTTGTCACCTCTGTAACTTAGTGTTATTATTTTGGACATTTTTAAAAGTTACTACTTAAGACATTATCATAAATTAATCAAGCCTAGTTTTGTTTTACATAAATCAGTTGACAAAATAAGTTTCTTTTGTTATAATATAGATGTAAAGATTAATAAAATTAAAGGAGGTACTATATATGGCAACAAATTATGATGGATTAGATGCACTAATTATGCCTATGTCTACAGCTTCTGCTAAAGCTTCCACTTCTCTTCCACAACCACCATTAATTGATACTGATGATGGTAACAGTGGTTTCTAGTGTATAAAATTTATGGCAATTTTGATATAAAAAATCTATAAATTTGATTAATACTATTACAAAGCGTTTGAGATAGAGTATAAACTCTGTCTCATTTTACTATAAAATATAGTTATTATTTAGAGTGCTTGACTTTTATTAAAAAATCTCTAAGATAAATAACAATAAAATATAGTAAAAATCAAAGAAATGATAGACAAATAGAAACATTATATAGTAAAATAAATAAAAGGTAGAATAAAATGAAAAAGAGGTAAAATATGAAATACAAAATAGCAGACTTAATCGTAGAATTCAATGCTAAATTTGATACAACAAATAAAAGAGCCCAAAAATATATCTGTGAAGAAAATATAGAAAGAGACTTTAGTATTACTGTTAGAGACGAAGCTATACAAAAAGAGCAAGAACTTGACGAATTATTAACAGATGACCTTGCAGAATACCTACTAATAGGCTTCACCTTTTATAAAGGTTTGTTAAATTATCAAGGATGCATGTTACATTCATCCGCAGTTGTAATCGATGAGGAAGCCTATCTTTTCTCTGCCAATTGTGGAACAGGAAAATCTACTCATACATCCTTATGGTTAAAATATTTAAGTGAAAAAAATCCCTATATTTTAAATGATGATAAACCAGCTATTCGCATTATGGAAGATGGCATTTATGCCTATGGAACACCTTTTTCAGGAAAACATGATATTAATAAAAACACTAGAGCAAAAATAAAAGGAATTTGTTTTCTCGAGCAAGCAACCAAAAACTCCATTAAAAAAATAGAACCAAAAGAATCTGTTTCTTTATTTTTTGAGCAAACAGTACAATGGCTAACAAAAGAGCAAATGATAAAATTATTAGACATTCTGGATATTATATTAAAAGAAATTCCTGTCTATAAATTATGCTGTGATATGAGCGAAGAAGCTGTAAAATTATCCTATAATACCATGAGAGGAGAAGATAACCAATGAAAATTAAAGAAGGATTTGTAACCAGAGAAATTGCCGATACCATCGTTGCCGTACCAACAGGCCAATTAGTAAACGAATTTCAAGGAATGATAAAATTAACACCTTCCTCTAAATTTGTGTGGGACTTATTACAAGAAGACACAACTTTTGAAGAACTTGCGGACCAGTTATCCAAAAAGTACAATTTAGATATCCATAAAGCTAAAGCAGATTTAGAAAAATTTATTAACAATTTAAAAGCTTCTAATCTAATAGAGGAATAAAAACAAATGATAATTGTAGTGAAAGGACTAGAAAATTGAAAGATATTAAAACGATAAAATGGATTTTTCAAAAAACCAAATCAAATCGTCTCAATTTTATATTATTAAATGGTATCAATATTATATACTCTTTTTTAAGTATTTATTTAATATTGGTATCAAAACATGTCATTGATGCCGCAACAACTGGAACTAGAACAGAATTAAAAAACTATATCATACAATTAATCATCATTGCACTAATAGCCATTGCACTTAGAGCGATATTAGCTTCTATCGATGCTGTTACAAGAGCCAAATTAGAAATTAGTTTCAAACAAGATATTTTAGAAAATATCTTAAAACGAAATTATGAAAAAATAACAAAATTCCATAGCGGAGATTTAATGACTCGCATTATTTCAGATGTCAATATTATCATTGACACTTTAGTTTCGCTAATCCCTAATATTTTATCAATGCTTACAAAATTGATTTGTGCTGTTATTTTGTTATTTCAAATTAGCAGACAATTTGTAGGAATTTTATTACTTGGTGGAATTGTACTATTTGTGGTAATTAATTTATTCAAACCATATCTAAAAAACATTCACAAAAAAGTACAAGAAGCAAGTTCCAATGTACGTTTATTTTTTAAAGAAGTATTTGAAAATATACTAGTTATTAAAATTTTCCAAGCGGAAAATCCTATTCTACATAAATCACATGAATTGCAAAACAAAAAGTATCGTTTACAAATGAAACAAAGAACCCTTTCAATCGCTTCTAATACAGGGCTCAATTCCATTTTTCAGATTGTGTATATTTATGCTCTCATTTGGAGTTCTTACAATTTATTGATGAGAAATATTACGGTTGGTGGACTTACCTCGATTGTTCAATTAGTCACACAAATTCAAGCACCTATCATAAATCTTTCAAGGTCAGTTCAAAATGTATTCCATATGTTAGGTTCAGCAGAAAGAATTATTGAACTTGAAAAGATTGAAAAAGATGTTATCATAAATGAGATTGACAGCAAAAAGTTATATGATAACTTAGATAGTATTGTAATGCAAAATATTGACTTTACTTATGAAAATAAGCAAATTTTTGATAAGTTAAATCTAACTGTTAGAAAAGGCGAAAATATCGTAATTTATGGAGAATCTGGAATTGGAAAAAGTACTTTACTAAAATTAATTTTAGGTATTATTCAAAAAAATTCTGGTGAAATCTATTTTCATTTAAAAGATGGCACAAAACAAACGATTAATGTAGATACTAGAAATATGTTCTCCTATGTACCACAAGGAAAATTAATTTTAAGTGGTACCATTAGAGAAAATATCACTTTTGTAAATCCAGATATTTCTGAATCTGATTTAAAAAAAGCTTTAGAAGTAAGTTGTTGTAAATCTTTTATTGACCAACTAGAAAATGGCTTGGATACGAAAATTGGCGAAAGAGGTAGTGGGTTATCAGAAGGTCAAATACAAAGAATATCTATCGCAAGAGCCATTGCAAGTAAAGCCCCTATTCTAATTTTAGATGAAATCACTTCTAGTTTAGATGTTAAAACAGAAGAAGATGTAATCAACAATATCAAAAATTTAAAAGATATAACCTGTATTATTGTTACTCATCGAAACAGCATATCAAAACTTTGTGATACAGAATATATAGTAGAAAATAAAAATATAAAGAAAAAGGATTAAACAAATGAAAGAAGCTAAGATTTTATTAGAAATTGTTAAATGTTTTTTATGGGAAAAAGATTATATACCCTATAATGATATAGATGAAGAAAAATTGTATGAATTGGCTAAAATTAATAAGCTTAGTAATTTTTTGGAAAACTGGGCCAAAAAATATTGCCAATCAGAAAAGGTGAAAAATAAAATTGACCAAGATTATACCTCCCAAATTGTAAAAGATACAAATCAAAATATCGAAATAGAAAAAATATTAAATGCATTTGAAAAAAATGAGATAAAAACATTAGTTGTAAAAGGTATGCTTATGAAAGACATCTATCCCCAGAATTATATGAGACAAATGTGTGATCTCGATATTTTAGTGGATGCTAATAATTTCAAAAAATCCTCTCAAGTTATGGCAAATATTGGTTATCAAAAACACTATAATTATGAAAAACATCTCATTTTTGAAAAATTGCCTTTTATGATTGTGGAACTACATAGAAAACTCGTCTTAGAGAAAGATGTTGTTGGATATGAATATTTTAGCAATATTTGGCCTTTATGCATTAAATATAAAGACTACGAAAATATTTATCAACTAGATATTGATAACGCCTATGTTTTTTGTATTGTTCATCTATTAATTCATTTTAAATTTACAGGTATAAAAATAAAAGACATTTTAGATGTTTATTTATATAATGAGACTTACAAAGATACTTTGAACTACGATAAATTATCTAAGATATTTAATAGTCTAGGTATACAAGATTTTGCAGAAAATATTAGAAATATAGCTTACAAATGGTTTGGACCAGATGGAGTTGAGGATTTTGATGAAGTAGAAAAATTTATATTAAAAGGAAGTAATCTTAATAATAACGTCCATTATTCAATTGGAGTAAATAATGGAAAGTTAAATTTTTTAATAAAATCCTTATTTCCGGAAATGAAAATAATGCGAGAAAAGTTCCCTGTTTTGAAGAAGTTTCCACCTTTGTTGCCAGTTATGTGGATAACTAGAATTGCTAAAGACATTGGCTCAAAAGGAGGCGTTTCTTTAAAGTCAAGACTTCATACAATAAAGTTAATAAAAGAAGCGGATTCAGAAGATGTACAGAAAGTTAAGGATATTTACGATAAATTGGGTGTAAAATAGAATGAAAGATATGTATAGATACATATCTTTTTATATATTATCTTTGGCAATTGTTATAAATAATGCTAAATTAAGTAAAAAAATAAAGCAAGTCTTAACACCTTGCTATTACTGGTGCGCCATAGAGGGGTCGAACCTCCGACCATCAGATTAAGAGTGTATTACTTGTACTGTATTCTATTAATCTTTGAAACATTTGATACATCTATCATAGAACAGCAAACAGTACATTTGAATAGTGTTTGAAAGTTTTAATAAAAATTTATTATAGTTTATAAAAAATTAGAATAGATTAAAAAAATTTAATAAAACTACTCAAACTGGGGACTATTTTTTACAAAAGTGGGGATTTTTTATCTTTAATTTGACTTTTTATAAAAATAATGCTAAAATATTACTATAATGTGAATATTGTTTTATAAACATCATATAATAGTAATAAAGAGGTGATAAAAATGAACTGCTATAATATGGTTTTAGAATATATCAATACTCAAAATAAAGGAACTCCAATATTTATCGAAGAAATAAAAAATTATATAATACAATTTTATGATAAAAATGATAAAGAAAAGGTATATAATAATGTAAAGGCAATCTTAAATAGAATGAACAAAGAAGGTATTATAGAAACTGCATATAAAGGTATTTATTATATCCCAACAGAAAATATTTTTGGAAAAATGCTATTAAGTAATAGGCAAATTATGTTATATAAATATATAATAGATAAAGCTGGAAATATAAAAGGATATATTACAGGAGCAAAATTATTTAATGATGCACATTTAACGACACAAGTTCCAAATATTATTGATATAGCAACAAATGAATGTAAGAACTTTAATAAGTATGAAAATAAAAATTTGAAAGTTATTATAAGAAAACCAAAAATAGAAGTAAATAATGAAAATTATAAATACTTACAATTATTCGATTTGATTGAAAATAAAGACAACATTAACATTGAAGTAGACAATCCTGATGAAATAATATATAAGTTTATTACCCAAAATGAATTAGATTTTGAAAAAATAATTAAATATGCTATGGAAACTAAAAGTAGAACTGTTATAAACAAAATACTTATCCTGGCAAGATAGGAGATATAAATGAAGTTACATTTAAACAAAGAATTATTTAAAGAATTTATAGATAACTTAAAAACAAGAACAGGCATAGATTCTGACATTATAGAAAAAGATTATTATGTGTCTAATATATTAAGAAATCTATCAGAAAAGCAAGATGAATTACAAGCATATTTTAAGGGTGGAACAGCAATTTATAAAATATTAGATACTATGAATCGTTTTTCAGAAGATATAGATTTAACTGTAAAAGTTATTCCAGAACAATCAAATACAAAGAATAAAAATAGATTAAAACAATCAGCTTTAGGCTATAAAATAGAAGGTTTGGAGCTATTAAAAGATGATTGTACCCTCAATAAAGAAAGTGTTACTGGAATATATAAATATGATTCTATTTATAATTTGAATGAAAAAGAGTTACATAGAGCTGGAATAATACAAGTTGAATCAACTTCTTTTACTGTTAGCGAACCTTATCAAAAGTATACTATTGAACCACTTGTATATAAATTAGCAAATGAGAATGAAAAAAAAATACTAGAAGATCAATTTGATGTATCCAAATTTGATATAAATATTATTAAAGTAGAAAGAATGTTTATAGATAAAATTTTCGCAGCAGAATTTTATTATATAAGGAATATGTACACAGATGCTTCAAAGCATTTATATGATATTTCTGTATTATTTGAGAATGAAAAGATTAAAAATCTTTTAAATAATACTAAAGAATTAAACAAACTAATTCAATATAAACAAGAGGAAGAAAATGTTAGAATTGGTGGAATAAGTGCTGATACAAAGATAAAAGATTTTAATTATTTTAAACTAGATTTTAGCAAAGAATTGATACAAGAATTTAATAATATGCAATATAAATATGTGTTAGATGATAAATACAAAATAACTATAGATGAAGTAAAAAAGAGATTATCAGAAATTTATGGTTATCTAAAAAACATTTAATAATTATACTTAAAATTTTTCATATATCAAGACAATAAATAGAAAAAAATTTTTCAAATAAACTAAGAGTTTTATATAACATTTAGTTTATTTTTTTACACAATTTTTATATAAAATGTGAAAAATTTTTCTCTCCCAGTGGGCAAAAAGGTATTAGGAGATTTTATCCTAAACAGCGAAAATGGTGTCAAGACACCAAGCTGGCGAATATTAGGTACAAAAAAATACTAGCTAACAATGTATATAATCATAGACATAAAATAAAAAATTTAAACTATGAATTATTCGAGCAAAATGAATTATGAGAACTATTGTAATACATAGTTCTCATAGGATTTATTTAAACTATAAAATTGTAATTTTTTATTTAAATATCCAATATGAATGCAATCCATAATTAAATACTTTTGCATTTTTTGGAACTTGTTTAATGGTATTATAAACATTTACTAAATCCCCCATAGAAAAGAATATCATAATCCAAGTCAAAAATACATATACAAGACTTATTGTCAACTCTATTTTATCTGCTATAAATATCCATATAATAAATGGAACTATTCCTAATATTATCATAGGAGCTAATGAAATAACTATAAATCTTGTTTTTGATATTTTTTCATTACAATATAGAAAATATGCACCATTTGAAGTATAGTTCCATATTGTTTTTTTACTTTTTATAGGGTATAAACAACCGTGTATATATTCGTGAATAAATTTTAAAATATAATTCATTAAAATAGCAGCAGCAATAATACAACCAGTCTTTAGATTTAAACTTATATGTCCTTTTATATTCTGTATTCTTATTATTGTAATAATTATTACAGGAATAATTATAGGTAGCATTAGTGTAAATCCCAAATTAAATATATCATTTATTTCTTTGCCTTCTTTAAACTCTATTGCTTTTTGTGGTATTTTATCATTGCCAATGAGTTGTTTTTCATTTTCAAATTTACCTCTATAAGTTATATTAAGCATTTCCATACCTCTTTTACCAATTGTAATTTATTTAACTAAATTTATATTTTTTCTACATCTTTAAAAATCAAACTTTGCATACTATCTTCATATTTTAAATAATTTACCTTCAATAATCTTTCTTTTATTATTGGTATAAGTTCTGTTTTATATTTTATTATATTTTCCAAAGATTTTATACATTGTCTTGAAGTAATTGGTTTTTCATCTTCAATATGCTCTAAAAATTTATCTATTATTGAATTTATTTTGTTATCAATATCCCATTTTGCATTACTTGAAATTAAAACAATACCTCTTGTTCTTATATATGAGTTTTTATTATCTAACATTTCTACAAAAGTTTCAAAAAACTTATATACTTCATTACTTGTATAAGATATTTCTTCAAGTTCTTTTAAGCAACTATATGCTATTTTATTGTCTGAATTATATAAATTTTGTATTAAATCTTCCATAATACATCTCACTTTCAACTTGTAATCTATCTTTTAATATGCGCTGTAATAATTGTATAACTATATGAGTTAATAGTTATTACTATATTATCAATTTCACAATACCAATTCTTACCTTGCTTATAGATATTACAATTCTTATCTAAAACTTTATTTTTACAATATTCAACTACATCATTAGTATCTAATTTAAGATTTTTCTTAATTCTGTCAATCCCCATTTCAGTAGTATGAACTTTATCTATATTTGATAATAATATTTCTTTATTCATTTATAAACACTCCATATATTGTAATTTTATCTTTCTAATCTCATATATAAAATTGGATAAGGATTTCCTTGTTCATCTAATTCTGTTCTTTTATAGGTTTTAAATCCTATATATTCGTAGAATCCTTTTGCATTAGGATTTTGCTCATTTACTGCTAGTTCATTAACATTATATTTTTCTATACCATATTTTAACAACTGTTTTCCTATTCCTTTTCCTCTTTCACTATTTTTAATAAATAACATTTCTAGTTTTGTATCTTCTATTCCCATAAAGGCAATAGGTTTATGGCTTTCATTTTCTATAATCACTAAATGTGATACTCCCAAAATAGCTTGTGGTACATATCTTTTTATATTTTCTATTTCTCCACTTGATAAAAATAGATGTGTTGCTTTCACTGAATCTTCCCATACTTCTAATAATTGATTGATTAGTATTTCTGTTCTTTCTTTTACTTCAATTATTCTCATATCTGTCCACCCCATATATTGTAATTGGTATTACTATTTTCTTTTAGATAAATTGTAACTATTATCTATAAATTTATATATTTCGTTTATATTAACAGAACCATCAAGTTTTATAGTTATCCAATGTTTTTTATTCATGTGATACCCTGCAAAATATTTCTCATTATCTACTATCTTTTCTATTTTTTCTTGTTCTAATAATAAATCAATAATTTCAATACTTCCTTCTTCTTCGATTCCTATTTTTGACTTTTCAACTATCAGTAACGCTCCATACCATTTATTATTATCCTTGTTTCTCCATATAGCATTATTAGGAAATTTCTCCCACAAATATTCTAACTCATCATTATATTTTTCGCTTATATATTTAATAATTAGGTTAGCATATTCGCCTTTAAATATATTTTTAGAACAACAAGTATCTTTAATTTTTCAATAATGTTGTTATATTCTTCTCTCATTTTTCCTATAAAATCTCCTATTGCACTTGTAACATAATAAAGCATAAATTTCTCACCTGTAGAAATTTCTATAACATCAGAACTTACAATATTATTCATATCTATTTTTATAACTAAAGAAAATTGATTGTTCATTATTTTAGTTTCATATTTATAAAAATCACTTTCTTTAACAAATCCTAATTGCAATAATTTTTGAAAATCTATTTTGAAATCTTTGAATATTATTTTATCTTCCACTATATCATCTCCTCGATAACTTACTAGTTATCTATGAGCATTATACCACTTTTAAAAAACTTTGTCCTGTTTTTTAGATAAAAAAGTAAATATGGGTCTTGACTTTTACATAAATCCGTGCTATAAAAATAACAAGTGATATAAATACATACCTACTTATTGCTGAAACTCGCTAATTTATTAGTATAATTTTTTATTTAAAGAAGTGGATTGACTTTAAGAGCTATGTAAAGATTAATAGTTATTGGTATTTGAAAAATATGTAAACACCAATTTAGAAAATGAAAGAACCTCTGTATTACAATTACTTGAAAGGAGGTTTGAAGTATGCAAAAGCATAACTTTTTACGCATATTAAAAAATAAAATGAGGAAAAATTCTCATATAGGTTGTTATGTTTAAAGTGTGTTAGCAAAAAGTTGCAAAAAAACTAATGTAACACTTGAAAAATAAAGAGTTTAAGAAAGGTAAACAAGCAAAATACGGCTTGTTTTTTTGGTGTAAAAAATGGAAATAAAAACAGATACTGAAAAACTAGGGATTTCTGTTGATGAAGCTAGAAAAATATTAGGAATAGGAAGAAATTTAATGCTTGAACTTGTAAAATTAGAAGGCTTTCCAGCAGTAAGATTTAAAAGAAAAATAATTATAAATAAAGAACTTATGATAAAATGGTTTGCTGAAAATTTTGGCAAATATGATGGATATAAATATTAAATTTCATAAAATGGGCTGACAAAGTGGGGAATACACGTTAGAATAGATCTAGATTATATATATTTAGGTCTATTCTTTTTTTATGAAATGGAAAGGATTTATATATGATTAAAATACAAGAAATAACATCTATAAAAAAGGAAACAAAAAATGACTTAAATAAACACTATTGTATTAGTGTTCAAAACAAAAGAAATGGTTTTGAAGCAAGAATCACATTAGAAATTATAGGAGGTGGTAAGAATCCAAGACTTTCTGCTTTTAGTAGTCATTCAAAATTAGATGCAATTACTAAAATATTAGGAAAAATAACAGAAAAACTTATTGAATATAAAAATTCTAATTTTCTAACTAAAGAAGTTTCACTAAAAATTTATGATAGCTTAATGTTCTCTATTCAAGAATTACAGCTAACATCAAATATGGATATTATGAAATCAATTAATAATATATTTCAAATATTGACTACTAACAATAATTATATTGTGAAATCACAAAATAAAAAGAAGAAACAAAAGAATTATCAATTAATAATGCTTATAAAGATTTTCCAATCTACAATGAAGAATATAAGATAATAGGACATAATCGTGGAGATGGAAGATTAAAAACCCCTGAAAGCTACAGAACAATTCCTTTAAATGATAGATTAAAACGAAGATTATTAGAACATAAGGAAAAACAACAAAAGTTATTCAAAACATATAAGATAAATTGGAATGAAAAAGAGTATATTTTTCTAAATCAATATAGAAAACCTTTCATTCCTGAAAATTTATCTGGAAATATGAAAAAATTTATTGAAAAATATAATCTTGAACACATGACACCTTATGGATTAAGACATTCTTTTGCGTCATTTTGCTCGGAAAAAGGTATGGATCAGCTTGTTCTTATGAAACTTATGGGTCATTCTGATTTTAATACTACGCAAAAATACTATATTTCAATTTCTAATAAGAGAAAAAAATTAGCAATGGAAAAAGCATACAAGAGTATATTAGAAAAGGAAAATGCTATGTAAAATGTTAAATTTAAAACTGGGGAATAAAAAATCCCTAAAAATAAGCAAAAAAAGAGATTTTTGATACTTAAAATGGGGACTTCCACTTTGTATCAAAAATCGTTGTAACTGGTGCGTCATCTCGGGCTTGAACCGAGGACCTTCAGATTAAGAGTCTGCTGCTCTACCAACTGAGCTAATGACGCATTTATTTTATCTAAAACTTTTTTAATTATAGTACCTTTTCACACTCTTGTCAAGAGCCTTTTTCGCTCAATTTTATTTTCAAAATATAGACAATGATAAAAAAATAACCAATCGCACCAAAACCGCTCTCACCCCCCTTTTTGAAAAAAGGGGGGTGAGTTCTATTATTGTGCTGTATTCTGTCTGGTTGCATTATTTGTATTCGTTTTTTCCGAAGAATTATTTTTAGGTTTTGCTGTATTATTAATTGGTACAGATGGCTTTTGTGTTGTCTCATTTGCTTTCGTATTTGTACTTGGATTAGTCGTTGTACTAGGTGTTGTTTCATTCGGTGTTGTATTACTTGTCTCTTCCTTTGTTGATTTTAATATAATTTTTGTCATCGCATCATAAGTATCTTTTGAAAGTAACGTGGTTGACACTGCTTTTCCATTTAATGATTTCGTAATATAGGTTTCTGTCTTTAATCCATTCGCACCTTTACGTTTTACTTTTTCTGTTCCTGCTGGCAGGGTTGCATCTTCTTCATACTTTGTCGTAGGTGGAATAGATGCTACTGTTTTCGTACTAAAAGTAAAGGTATATTCTTGTTCTGCTTTAATTCCAAACATAGAAACTGTTGCAATTCCATTTTTAGCACTGGCTACAATTCTAACAGGGAACTTTCTTGTATTTTTAAATTTAAAATCGATTGCTCCATATACCACTGTTGCATCTCTTCCTGCTGGCAAATAAGAAGTAACAAATTGATGATTTCTTCTTTCTACAATTTCTAAATTTGCCATTAAAACTGTGTTGTACAAAGTAGAAGAAATTTGGCAAATACCGCCTCCTATTCCATCAACCACTTCTCCCCCTTCATACACTTTTCCATTCTTATATCCTGCTGCTGCTGTTCTAGGTCCCAATGTTTGATTATAAGAAAATGTTTCTCCTGCTAATACTACCTTTCCATTTATTTTTTGACAAGCAATCTCTAAATTGGTTGATCTATTTCTATCACTGACATCATATCTGGTAGTAAAAGTTGAAAGTTGATCCGGAAATGCCTCTGTTCCAATTTGGTCAATTGTTACTTTTGGTTTAGTTATGGTAAGTTTTATAACATATTCGTCTTTTTCTTCTTTTAGCATTTCTTTTGCTTCTTCTACATCAAAATCAATACCTTGTACTTCTGGATAAATCGTAAATGGGTCTTTTGTATAATAAGCATCCTTCACTTCCGTATATACTTCTTCATGTATTTTATCAATGTCAATCGGTTCTGGTTCTTTTTGTTCCACTGGTATCTCAATATAATTTTCTGTGTCATTTCTATCCTTTAACTTGTTTTTTACCTTATTTAGAAGTTCATCTGTATTAATTGCAATTCCTGCTTTTCCTTTTGTTATAATTAACTCATCTTCTTCCACGGCATGACTAGATTCAATAATAATTCCTGGCAAATTAACACCAATATCTTCTATGGTTTGTTTCGTAACCTCTTCATTTAAGACCATATTCACATCTATATTTTTCTTTTGCATTAATGTAAATAAAATTTTATAGTTACTCACAAAGATGTTATTTTCTTTTCCAATTAAATAAGCTTCTTCCACGGCTTTATCTATTTCATAATTTACTTCCATTAAAGTTGGATTTAATGTTGTCTCATAATCTTGATATTGAATGGTAATTTCTTTTTCCTTTTTTTCTTGGTAAATGTTATTGATTTTTTCTTTTGCTTCTTCTTGTGTTAATCCTGAAACATCTACTCCTGAAATAGAAACTCCTTTTACAATCTTTTCCTTATCAAAATTCATAAAAGCAAATATGGTAGAGAAAACAAGTGCAATTATTATTATCATTGTTATCATTAACGGAACTAAGACTTTCTTCCTTCTATATTGACTTTCTGTCATATCTTTAAAAACTTTTTTTACTTCTTTTGGTTTCTTTTTTGTCTTTTTAAATTCTTTGCTATTTTCTTTTACTTCTGCTTCACTTTTTTGTTCTTTTGTTTCCTCTTTTTCCTTCATTTCTTTTTCCTCCGAATTTTCCTTTACTAACTCCTCCATAATAATATTTCCCCTTTTTTATCATTCTCATTAAATCTTATCATAAACTCTCTTTTTTGACAACTCTATATTAGTAAATTGTTCTACTTTATATTATGAGTTTAATACTTTATTATTCCTTTTAAGCAAATTAGACAAAATCTTTGATTTTTTTTAAGATTTTTGACAAAAATACTTGAACATTGTAAAAATTAATATTATAATGTTGACAGCAAAAGATAAATAAGGAGAGAAATGGGATGGAATTAACCAAAAATATATTTTTTAACACAGATAAATTAATTGAAAATAGCACTGTAAAGATATCTTACACAGGAAAGCTTTTTCAAGAAGCTTCTGAAGAAGTTTGTATCCATTATGGATTTGGATTAAATTGGGAGCATGTAAATGATATAAAAATGGAAAAAACCGATTTAGGCTTTCAAGCAGAAATAAAATTAGGCGAAGGGGACACCTTTAATTTTTGCTTTAAAGATGAAAATGACTGTTGGGATAATAATAATGGTGAAAATTATATTTTTCCATTAGAAAAAGTACAAAATGAATTATTAGCCTTAGAAGATGAACCTGTAGCATTGAGCTCTATTAGAAAACTAAGAAGATCTTATTTATGGAGTAAAAAAGTTCGTTTAGCTATCTACAAAATTATTACTTATTTACCAAAAATTATCTCTGGAAATTATAAAAGAAAATTAGGAAATAGCCAAAACTAATATTAAAAATATAATTTTTAAACCAAAAATCCAACTCTTATCGAGTTGGATTTTTGCTTTTTTATCCTAATATTTTTTTCTTAATAGCAATTATTCCTGCTAATAAAATTATGGAAGATATTGTTGCCACTCCTACTATTATGTAGTTATTGTTAATTTCACCTGTTCTTATACTCATAAGTACAGTTGATTCACTCGTGTTATCTTGTAATGTTGTCTCTGTAGCATTTGATTCATTTTTTGTCTCTATTATTTCTGCTTTATTTATTTTTTTGCCAAAATTGTTTTGTCCATTTTGCCATGCAAGAGCTACTTCTAATGTTTTACTCTCTCCTGGCTTTATGACTTCTGTTGTTGTTTGTATTTTTCTGTCATTTGTACTTTTCCAATAGGTTGGATTGGTATTTGCTATTTTGTAGCCTTCTGGAATACTATCTTGAATTGTTGCCGTTCCTTCAACCTTTCCAGTATTGGTTACTACTATCTTGTACTTGGTAATGACGGATGCTGTATTAACTGCTTTTGCATGTACTTCTGTCTTCATCATCTTGCCATCTCCTACATTTTGGTTTGTGCCATTTAGAGAAACTTCTTTTATTTTTTCTTCTATCTTCATGTTAAATGGTCGTGCTTCATGTGTTACTTCATTTGTTTTCTCTCCGTCTACTGTTGCTCTATTTACAATCTTGACTATATCTGTGTCTTTTTCTAGTTTATTGACAATTACTTCGAAACTTAGTGTAGTTTTACCTGGATGGTATTTCTTTTCGCCTGTTTCTTCATTTTCTTCTTTTTTCTCGTCGTCTTCTTCCTTTTGTTTTTCATCCTCTTTTATTGTGTCATTTTGTTGGCTATCCTTCTCTTTTAGTGAATTATTTTCTTGTTCTTCACTATCGTTTTCTTCTTCTGCACTTTTTGCGTTCTGATTTGAATCTTTTCTTTCAATATTTTCTTCATCTGGATTAAATGTTTCTTTCTCCGTATTTTCCTTATCGTCATTTGGCGTTTTTTCTTCTGTATTTTCCTTATCCTCATTTGGTGATTTTTTCTCTGTACTATCTTTATCCTCATCTGCAGTATCTTCATTTATCTCTTCTTTTGGTGGTACTAACACTTCTATTCCCTTTTC
>CANOYI010000006.1 GCA_947571515.1 uncultured Clostridium sp.
AGATAACGTCTAGTGAGGGTGACCTTAAGGAAAGTGCAACAGAAAATAACCGCCATTAGGGTTCCTGCAAAACATAGTTTTGTGGGAAAAAGGAGAAGTAATGTAATAATATAATGAATCGAAATTTTTCGATTCATGGATTATGGAATTTACTCCGACGTGACGTGGTAAGGGTGAAAAGGCGAGGTAAGAGCTCACCGCCACTATGGTGACATAGTGGGTCAGTGTAAACCCCATCTGAAGCAACACCTAAATAGAAGATTAAGCCTGCTCGGCGCCTTCTAACTTGCGTGGCTCCTGAGATATATAGCAATATATATCCTAGATAAATGGCTATTTTAAAAGACAGAACCCGGCTTACAGATTTACTCTTTTTTTGTTTTTTAATGAAAAGTATTCGGTTTTATAATAGTGGGAGATAATATAAAAAGATCTCGTTATGATAATGGAATTATAATAATGAGCATATATGATTTTCTTTTAGATGCTGATAGTTTGAATTATTAATAGATTGCTAAAGCTCACTAGAAAAGTACACAGAAATGTGTGCTTTTTTAGTGACAAAACAATGTATTTTGAATAGGCTTTGACAATTCAAACTAACAAGTGTATAATGCACATAGAAAAAGTAACGATTCAGAGCTTCATTGTTTTTTGTGAAAGTTTATGTATTTTTTCCAGAGCCTGAATCGTTACAACCAAGGAGTGATACAGATGAGAAAAGTAGACTTTTTAGCAACTGACGGAGTACTCTTAAACGGACTTCTATATGAAAGCAACGAAAAAACGCAAGATGTCATATTAGCCGTACACGGAATGGCAAGTAATTGTTTCAAAAAAAGAGACCAAATCATTGCTAAAAAAGCAAACGAAGTAGGAATCGATTACTTCGGTTTTAACAATAGAGGAAGTGAACTAGTAAAATACATCAAAAAAAATATAGAAGGCAAAAAGGAAGAAAAATTAGCAGGAACATCTTATGAAGATGTCTTAGAAGGATATGAAGATATAGTAGGTGCTATTTTAAAATTAAAAGAATTAGGTTACCAAAATATTTACTTACAAGGACACAGCTTAGGTTGTACCAAAATTGTATATACATATAATGAATTAAAAGAGGAAAATGAAGACGATATCTTAGAAAATATAAAAGGTATCATATTGCTTTCTTTAATCGATCTGCCAAATGCTTTAAAATTCTACTTAGGAGAGAAACTGAAAGAATACTTAAAACTAGCAGAAGAAAAACAAGAACAAGGAAAACAATTAGAATTTATGCCAAAAGAAGCATTTATTCATCCCATTAGTGTAAAAACATTTTTAAGATATGCACGTGACTACCAAGAAATAGATTTTGCTAATTATGGAGCAGATACAGAACTTACTAAACTGAATCAGATTACTGTCCCATTATTTATGAGATGGGGCGACGACAATGAAATGATTTTACAAAAAGCAGATGAATTAGTTACGATAGTCAATCATAATATTTTAAATCCAAATAAAGATATTAACTATATAGAGGGAGCAAACCACAGTTATACGGGAAAAGAGGAAATCCTAGCAGAACAAATTATGCAATTTATCAAATCATAAATTTCCCCACTTAATCCCGGAACCAGTGGGGACGTCCCCACTTAATCCCGGAACCAATGGGGAACCAATGGGGACAAAAGGAGAAGTTGTTATGGCAAATATTTTTGATTATATGAACTGGAGAGACTTACCACTAAAACAAGTAGAATTTAATGAAATTGATAATCTAATTTTAGCAAGATTATCTTATTTTCCATTTGATGGATATCTAAAGGAAGGAGAAAAAATAACGGTAAAAGAAGCCTATCAAAGGTATCAAGAACAAGGAACAACAGGTAGAATTTTACAACAAGAAGATATTGATTTATATCCTGTGCTTGCCAATAGTACTAGATTTGGCAATATGATATTGACAGGTTATAGTAACAAAATTGACCCGATTCAAGAAAAACAATTTTCAGCCATTACCATAGAAATGGAAGATGATACGATATATGTCGCTTATCGAGGAACAGATAACACCATAGTAGGTTGGAAAGAAGATTTGAATATGAGCTTTAGCGAATTGGTACCAGCACAAACAGATGCCGTAGCTTATTTAGAAAATGTTGCCAAACAATATCAGAATAAGAAAATAAGAGTAGGAGGTCATTCCAAAGGAGGTAATTTAGCAGTTTATGCATCTGCTTTTGCCAATTCTGAAGTACAAAAAAGAATTATAAATGTTTATAATAATGATGGGCCAGGTTTTTGTGACAAAGTAATTAACAGTGAATCCTATCAAACTATATTAAATAAAGTACATACCTATATTCCGCAAACATCAATTATTGGAAGATTGCTAAATCATCAAGAAGAAACGACGATTTTAAAAAGTACTCGGAACAGGGATTATGCAACATGACTTGTATTCATGGCAAGTGCTAGGAGGGGAATTTGTAAAAGACCAGTTAACAAATTCTAGTGAATTTATAGATAAAACCGTGACAAACTGGCTAAAAGAAGTGAGTTCTGAACAAAGAGAAAAGTTTATGGATACCTTATTTGAGATTTTAAATACAACACATGCAGAAACTTTATCAGAGATAAAAAGTAACGCCTTTTTCAATGCGAAAACGATGGTAAAAACCTATCAAAGTTTAGACCCAGAAACAAAGAAAATGATGACAAAAACATTAGAGGAATTTTTAAGAATAGGAAAAAGTAATATCAATATACCAAAATTAAAGAAAAATAGTTAAATGATACAAAGGAGAAAGATACGAATGAATGAAGAAATTACAAAAGCAAGAAAACAAAATATGAAAATCTATTCGATTTATCGAGCCATTGGCGTAGATTTGATTTTTTATTATGCAGTCGAATTCTTATTTTTAACACAGGTAAAGCATATTAGTAATGCTGATATTGTTTTAGCTGCTGGTTTTTATGCAGTATTTATGATTCTTTTTCAAATACCAGCTAGTATTATAGTGGATCGAATCGGAACGAGAAAATGTACTATTTTGGCTAATCTGTTTAATAGTGTTTTTGTGATACTAATTTTATGTTGTAAAAATCTAGGAATGCTTATTTTTGCTCAATTTATCGATGCGATATGCTATTCGCTAAAAGATATTTCAGATACTACTTTAATCCGATACTCAATTCCAGAGACGAAGAAAAAAGGAGAAATTTATTCAAAGCTAGAAGGAAAGGGGCGTAGAAGTTACTTTTTATTAAATGCTTGTACTTCTTTCTGTGCAGGATTTTTATATGTAATTAATCCGTATATTCCTATGATAGCAAGCTTATGTTTTACGATTGCAGCAACGATAATATCATTAGGATTTAGAGATATCGAAGAAGAAAAAAGTCAACAAAAAGAAACAAAAGAAAAACCAACCATTAAAAACTATATGCAAGATTTGATGCAAGGGATCAAATTTATTATAAAATCACAACGATTGAGAAGCTTGTTCCTATATGCTGGTATTACTTGGGGAATCTTTTGCTTGATGGGAACGTATCGAAATAGCTTGTTAGTTGATATTGGAACACCAGAACAAATTATTACGATGATAACTGCTTATGTAGGATTTTTTTCTTCCATGGGTGCTAAAAGACAAGTTCAATTTCATAATCATTTTCGCAACCGTTCGTTGTCAATGATTTTACGAATGATGACTGCTTCTATTTTAATGATTGGTATCGTAGGAGCGATTCATATTTCTAGTGAAGTGACGATACTTGCTGTTATCATTTGTTGTCCTTTCCTTCATATTTCAAAGGGAATGAGTGAGGTGTTAACGCCAAGATATTTGGGCAATTTTGCAAAAGAAGGAATTTTGACCCAGATTTATGCTGTGAATGCGATTAGTAAAAATATATTAAGAGCTTTGATTAGCTTTTTGGGTTCTTATTTATTACGAATTACCGATACAGCAAATAGTTTTATCGTTATTGGTATTTTATTATTGATTACTTCCATAGGCTTGATTAAGTTTATGAAAACAAGGTTAGGATTGAAACCAGAAGAGTATGATGAGAATGAGATTTTTGAACAGAAAAAGTTAGAAAATGCTTAAAATTGTTGTATTGATGTTTATTCAAAAGTTTATATATTTTTGGAAAAATATATAAACTTTTGAAATAAAAGATATTAAATAGCAAGAATAAAGGGGATGAAAATTTTGAAAAACAAAAAAGTAATGATAGGAATTGTCATAGCAATTTTTGTAGTGTTAGCTATCGTAGCAACGGTAGGGGGAATCCACAAACAAAACGAAGAAAAAATCAAACAAACACTAATGGATTTTGTAGGAGAAATCAACGAAAAAAACTATGAGGCTATGTATCAAAAGGTAATTACTAACAATATGAACCAAGAAGACTTTATGACCAAAAATCAAAATATCTATGAAGGAATTGATAGTAGTGATATCAAAATAGAAATTAGCAAAATAGAAAAACAAGATACAGAATATCAAATACACTATCATCAAAAAATGTACACAGCAGCGGGAGAAGTGGAATTTGATAACAAAGTTATAGCAGTAAAAGAAAATCAAGAATATAAACTAAAATGGTCTCCTAAGTTTATTTTTCCACAATTAGGAGAAAATCAAAAAGTAAGAATTTCCACCATAAAGGCAAAAAGAGGGGATATCTTAGATCGAAATGATAAAAAATTAGCAACAGATGGAACGATTTTATCAGCTGGTATTGTTCCAGGAAAGTTAGGTGAGAATAAAGAACAAAATATAGCTAAAATAGCTGAATTAACAGGCACTTCAAAAGAATATATCAACCAACAGTTGCAAGCTTTTTGGGTAAAAGATGATACTTTTGTACCAATTAAAAAAATTTCACAAAATAATACAGTCTTAGAAGAAACACTACTTCAAGTGCCAGGCATTATGATTCAGACAGAACAAGGAAGAGTGTATTCGTTGGGAAAAGAAGCAGGACATTTAATTGGCTATGTACAAGATATCAATGCAGAAGAATTGAAAGAGATGGAGGGAAAAGGTTATAATACTAATAGTATCATTGGAAAATCTGGTTTGGAAAAAGCTTATGAAGAAACTTTGCGAGGGATAGATGGAACAGAAATTTATATCGTAGATGCCAATGAAAATAAGATTGGCGAAATCGTCAAACAAAGCAAAAAAGATGGACAAGATGTAAAGTTAACCATAGATGCTAGTCTACAAACAAAATTATATGAACAAATGGAAAAAGACAAAGGATTTTTTGTTGTGATGCAACCAATTACAGGAGAGTTGCTTGCTCTAGTTAGCACGCCTACATTTGATTCGAATGATTTTGTGGTAGGTATGACAACCAAACAATGGGAAGAATTAAACAATGATGCGAGTAAACCATTATATAATCGCTTTGTGCAGAAATATTGTCCAGGTTCAACCTTTAAACCAATTATAGGTGCAATTGGTTTAACAACAGGAAAAATTGATGCCAATGAAGATTATGGTTATACAGGAACCAGCTGGCAAAAAGATAGCTCTTGGGGAAATTATCAAGTTACCACATTAACAGGATATAGCGGAGCTAAGAATTTATTAAATGGAATGCTTCATTCTGATAATATCTATTTTGCAAAATCAGCTTTAAAGATAGGCGCAGATACCTTAGCCGAAAATTTAGATCAATTAGGTTTTAATGAGCAAATGGAATTTCCATTGACTTTAGCAAAATCGCAGTATGCCAGTCAAAATGGAGGTAAAATAGAAGGAGAAACCAGACTTGCTGATTCTGGCTATGGGCAAGGAAGTGTGCTGGTTAATCCAATTCATATGGCATCGATTTATTCCGCATTTGCCAATGGCGGAAGCATCATAAAGCCATATATTGAATATGATAAAAGTAAGGAAAATACTAACCAAAGAGGAGAAATCTTAAAGCAAGATGCCTTTTCATCAGAAGCTGCTAATACAATAAAAGAGGCGTTGATACAAGTTGTAGAAAATAAAGAAGGAACAGCCAATGATATGAAAATTAGTGGAACCACCATAGCAGGAAAGACAGGAACGGCAGAACTAAAGACTTCTAGCGAAGACACGGAAAGTGGAACTTTAGGATGGTTTGATTGTTTTACGGTTAATCAACCAGATGGAAATGATTGGCTAATTGTTAGTATGGTGGAAAATGTACAGGATAACCAAGATGGCGGAAGTCACTATTTGATTAAAAAGATTAGGACTTTATTCTAAAATGTCCCCACTGGTTCCGGGATAAAATGGGGACATTACTAGTCAGTGTTATTATTTGTTTTCTCACTAAAAAATATAAAGGTAGACTGACCAGTGACGTCCCCATTTTATCCCGGAACCAGTGGGGACAAAATAAAATAAATTTAGGTATAGACTTTTTAAATTTTTTTCGATATAATAGAAAAAATTAGAAAAAGAAGAAGGTAGGAGAATGGAAAAAGAAAGCACATTAAACAAGAGTATTTATGACTTTTCAAAAAAGATAGATTTGATACAAACAATAATCATAGGGCTAATTGCATTTTTAGTTCCAACCTTTTTAGCACAATTCATTCAAGCGATATTTGGTGCACAAAGTATGATAACAACTCATTCACAAATCATAGTAGGTTCTATTGTCAATACAGCATTGATCCTTTCTGCTATTAATATCAAAGGCTGGAAAAAAATAATAGGAGTAGTTACCATGCCAAGTATATCAACTGTGCTAAGTGGATATGTATTTGGAACTGCATCTGTTTACATGGTATATATGATACCAGCAATTTGGCTAGGAAATTTAGCGCTTATCTATTTTTACAAATTAGTTATGTTGGAAAAAAAGAAAAATTACTTTTTAGCAGGTAGTTTAGGAATTACGGTAAAAGTTTTAGTAATTTTTGGCTTTTTTGAGCTATTAAATTTGTTTGGGATTTTCCCATCTAAATTAGTGGCTAATTTACAAACAGCGATGGGATTCACACAATTGATGACAGCAAGTATGGGAATGTTAATAACTTTTGTAATTTATCAAGTAGAAAAAAGAAAATTAAAATAAAAGATTCAGAAGAAGAAATGTAGAATTTTGGAGGTTACATCAAAATGTATGAAAGAAGTGCCATTGTTTTAGAAAGATATATGGAAGAAGTCTTAAAATTCAATAAAAATTACAATGTAAAAAAGAATAATGAACATTATAGCAATTTAATTACACAAATTGAAAACTATCAAATTATGACAGAAAAAGTATCAAAAGTGATACAAGATTTTGAGAATACAGTAAGAAAGATAGAAAGTTTGCAACAAGAACAAGCAAAATTATATAAATCGAATAAGAACTTAGAAGATGATAGAGCACAGTTGTTTATGGATTTGGGGGAAGATGCTAAAACATTAGAAAATAAATTATTGAAAATAGAAAATTCGCTAGATAAAAACAATGAAAAGTTAAAAGAAATTAGAGCAGAATTTATCCAATACTTGAGTGATTTTTCACAAAAACAAAAGATTAGAAATAAATGTGAAAAAGCAAGAAGGATAGGGGAAGCAAATCATATTGAATATATCAAAAAAATGAAGGAACAATTTACAGGAATTGAGGTAGAAGATGCCATTAACTTAAAAGATTTTATCAATTCTGAAAAAGAACAAGTAAAACAAGAAGCTTTGAACATTATGACCAAAAATGGAAAAAGTGAAAGAGTTGCATTTAATCAAGATGTGTTAAAAAAAGCCATTCATACAAGGATTGATATTGCAGAAAAAGAAGCAGAATGTTATGTTTTGGTTTATGATAAAATGAAAAAACTATTAGGAGAAACGGATAGTGAATATGTCAAATTAAATAAATACAAAAAAACATTAAGAGATACGAGTCTTAAATTAGCTTTTTTGAAAGTTGCAAAAGAATATATAGTAGGATTTTTAGACTATGAAAGAATGACAACAATCAGTGGTGCAAGGGCTCATAAAAAAATGATGGTAGAAGCTTGCAATAATTTTGAATTAGATATGATGCAAATTAAGAATTTATATGAACTAATTTTAAAAGAAGTAAGCAATAAAGCAACGAAGAAAGCTTATAAAGAATTATATAATAAAACCTATTTAAAAAATATTGAAGATAAAGAGAAGAACTTTGAAGAAGAGGTCAACAATGTTAACATTAGTATGGGAACAGTCATCAATTCAAATTATTGGAGAATAGAAGGAATAAAAAATATTTATGAGGTGTTCCAAAAAGAAGTATCAGAAAAATGTGGAAGAGATTTATCAGAACTTAGATTAGAAGAAACCGAAGAGGTGGAAGAAATCGAGGAAGTAGATTCAATAGAACCAATAGAGGAGATAGAGGAACAACATAATTACTACTACGAAGAGGAAGAACAAGAAACGAATAATGATAACAATAATTACTATGAGGAATATCAGAAAGCAGAACCAAATGTAACCGATGATGAAAAGGAAGAAGAATACAACGAAGATGATTATCAAGAAGTGAAATATGACGAAGAAGAGGAATACCAAGAGGAACAGAAAGTACAAAAACAAACAAAGCCAGAAGAAGTAAATGAATTTGATGATGAAGATAGTATAGAAGCTTTAATCGAAAGAAGTAGGAAAAAAGGCAATAAAGTTAGCAAAGCTAATAAAGGTGGTAAAGGAAAACATCATAAAGATGATAACAAAGGATTATTTAAATTATTTAAAAAATGAGACAAGAGGGACAGGTTTAAATTGTCTCAAAAATTAGATAGATAAATGTCGAAAAATCAAAACAACAAAAATCGACAGAAATCATGAGACAATTTAAACCTGTCCCTCTTGTCTCATTTTTAGGAGGAAGATATGTTAAAATTAGAAAAGATAACGAAGGACTATATTTCAGGAGATTCGACAGTAAAAGCATTGAAAGGAATTGATATTGAGTTTAGAAAAAGTGAATTTGTATCGATTTTAGGACAAAGTGGTTGTGGAAAAACCACTTTGTTAAACATTATAGGAGGACTAGACAGGTATACTTCAGGTGATTTAGTGATTAATGGAAAGTCGACGAAGAAATTTAAGGATAAAGAATGGGATGCTTATCGTAATTATTCCATTGGATTTGTATTCCAAAGTTATAATTTGATACCACATCAAAGTATTTTATCTAATGTGGAATTGGCACTAACGATTTCAGGAGTATCTAAGAAGGAAAGAAAACAAAGAGCAATCCAAGCCTTACAAGATGTTGGGTTAGGAGAACAGATTCATAAAAAACCAAATCAACTATCAGGGGGACAAATGCAAAGAGTAGCAATTGCAAGGGCTTTGGTGAATAACCCAGATATTATTTTGGCAGATGAACCAACTGGTGCTTTGGATACGAAAACGAGTGTACAAATTATGGAGATTTTGAAAGAAATCTCCAAAGATAAGCTAATCATTATGGTTACTCACAATCCTGAATTGGCCGAAAAATATTCTACTAGAATTGTCAAAATACTAGATGGCGTTATTACAGATGATTCTAAGCCATTTACCAAAGAAGATCAAGAAAAAGAGGAAGTGCAAGCAAAAACAGGAAGAACTTCTATGAAATTCTTCACAGCATTGCGATTAAGTTTAAATAATTTAATGACCAAAAAAGGAAGAACGTTATTGACGTCGTTTGCTGGAAGTATTGGTATTATTGGAATTGCTCTTATATTAGCCATATCAACAGGAGTTCAAAACTATATTAATAAAGTAGAAGAAGATACCTTATCTTCGTATCCCATTACCATAGAAGAATCTGCTATTGATATGTCTAGTATGATGGAATCAATGATGGGAACAGTAGAAGAAAATGAGAATCAAGAAGAGGGAAAAGCCTATTCAGCAGATATTATGAACGAAATGATTACAACCCTTTCTAACAAGAAAGAAAACAATAACTTGTCAGCTTTAAAGAAATATTTAGAAGAAGAAAATAATGAAATTGCTAATTATAGTAATAGTATTGAATATGGCTATGGCTTAAATATTAATTTATATAAAGAAAATACAGAAGATGGAATTGTAAAAGTAAATCCAAGTACCGTTATGAATGCTTTTGGGATGGGAGAAATGATAGAAGCCCAAAATAATTCTTCTATGGCATCTATGATGGGAAGTTCTATGATGACCAATACCGATATATGGATTGAAATGCTAGATAATCAAAGTTTATTAGAATCCCAATTTGACTTAGTAAAAGGTAATTGGCCAAAAGAATATAATGAAGTAGTTTTAATTTTAAAGGAAGATGGAAGAATTGATGATTATACCTTGTATTCATTAGGATTAAAAAATCAAGAAGAATTAAAAGATAAGTGGAAAGCAGTAGAAAATGGAGAAAAAATAGATGAAACTGGGGAGACTACCTCCTATACTTATGATGAATTATTAAATCTATCTTTTAAATTGCTATTGAATTCTGATTATTATCAAAAACAAAATGGATTATGGCTCAATCAAGAAGACAATGATGATTATATGAAAGAAAAGATAAAAGAAGCAGAAAGCGTTAAGATTGTTGGTATTATTAAACAAAATGAAGAAAGTGTGGCATCTACATCCGTAACGAGTGGAATTGGCTATACCAAAAAATTAAAAGAATATGTAATCAACAAATCCAATGAAGCAGAAATTGTCAAAGAACAAAAAGAAAAGAAAGAGACCAATGTATTTTCTGGCTTAAAATTCCCAACCGAGGAAGAAAAAGAAAATTATTCCATGTCTAATTTAACCAATGAACAAAGAATGGCAATGAGCAGATTAAGTAGTGAAGAAATTGCTAAAATGATGGAAACTTATACAGCGAACAAAGATGCTAGTTATGAGAAAAACTTAGAAAAGTTAGCAGCTATTGATTTAAACGAACCAACTTCTATCAAAATTTATCCAAAGAATTTTGAGGCAAAGGACAAAATAGCAGATAGCATTGAAGCGTATAATCAAAAGCAAAGAGACGAAGGAAAAGAAGAAAATGTGATTAATTATACAGACATGATAGGTCTTATGATGAAATCGGTTAGTCAAATTATTGATACTATCAGTTATGTACTAATTGCTTTTGTAGCTATATCACTAATTGTATCTTCTATTATGATAGGAATTATCACTTATATATCAGTATTAGAAAGAACGAAGGAAATCGGAATATTAAGAGCGATTGGTGCTTCGAAAAAAGATATCTCGAGAGTCTTTAATGCAGAAACCTTTATTGTAGGGCTGATTGCAGGATTATTAGGAATTGGAATAACGGTACTATTAACCATACCAATTAATGCTGTAATTTATGCACTAGCAGGGGTAACGGTTAATGCAATGGTACCACCAGTAGCAGGTATTATATTGGTAGTAATTAGTATGCTATTGACCATAATTGCAGGTTTAATACCAGCTAAAATGGCAAGTAAAAGAGATCCAGTAGAAGCACTTAGAACTGAATAAATTATGAAAATTGCCAAAGGGGACGGACCTTTTTGGCAATTTATTTAATTACTAAAAGGTTATTATCATTTTTTATTTGCAACTCTTAGGCATCACACAGTCTGTAAATTCTTAACAGACTGTAATTCGTTGGTCCCCCCGAAATGTTGCTTCATAAAAAATATAATAACCTTTTTTTAAATAAAAGAAAAGAATTGCCAAAAAGGTCCGTCCCCTTTGGCAATTTTGGCAATAGCATTTTTATTCTTTTCTTTTATAGGGTTTTACCTCATCTGTTATTCCGAGTAAATAATCAATCGAAGTATCATAAAACAAGGCAAGCTCAATTAATATTCGAGTAGGAACATCATTTTCTCCTGTTTCATATTTGGAATATCCAGTTTGAGACATATTTAAAATTTCTGCGATTTTTTTTTGTGTTAAATCACGGTCTTCGCGAAATGCACGAATTCTATGATATGCATTTCCATTATGAGTCATTTTCATCACTCCTCATTTCTAAGTTCTATTTTTTAAGTTAATTTATCAATCCAAAAATATTATTAACAAAATGAGAAAAAATCATAGAAAGATGGGAAAATTAATGATGTTAATTTTTTCTTCTTAATGATTTTTAAATATTCTAAAAACTAACCAATAGTAGGGTTCTAAAAATATTTTAAAATATTAAAAAAATACTATTGACTTCTAACCTGAAATAGGTTAGAATGTAATTGTCTAACCTAAAACAGATTAAAAACACAATATAAGGGGGTGAAATTTTTAGGAAAGTGGGAATGCCAGTTTATGCTAGAGCCAGAAGAGCGAAAGAGAAAAAAATAAACAAGAAAAAAGTCGCAACTTATATTATTTTGTCAGTTATTTTCTTGGCCATTATTTATGTGATTAGTAGTAATAAATTATGGGAAATAAAAAACAATCCGAATCAAGAAGGGAATAACGATGATATAGTACAAAATAATGCAGAAGAAGTGATAGTAGAAGAAAAAAAAGATGAAATTTCTGATGTCGAAATACCAGATAAAATGGGAAACTATGAGGTATTAGGACAATTGGTAATAGAGAAAATAGATGTTACCAAAAATATATTAAATATATCAGAAAATGCTTCTTTAAAGCTATCAGTTGCTAAACTTTATGGCCCTAATGTAAACGAGTCAGGAAACTTTTGTATTAGTGGGCATAATTGGAACAATATGCTAAAAAGATTATCTGAAATGCAAGTAGGAGATACTTTTTATGTAATCAATAGAGAAACCAAAGCAAAAGTAAATTATAAGATATATAACATGTACACTTGTGTTCCAGAAGACCTATCGTGTTTAGACCAAAACAATGATGGGAAAAGAGAAGTAACTCTTATCACTTGTAATCCAGGTGGATTAACAAGACTCATTTGCAAAGCACGTGAGATTTAAATGGTACAATTAATGTGTACCACACAAACAGAAAAAAGAAAGGAATGAAAATTATGAAAAAAACAATAGTAGTAGTAGCAATTTTAGCTATGGTATTAATAACAATGATGGGAAGCGTTAACGCAGCAAGCGTAACAGCAAATAAAGAGGTTGAAAAAGGAAAAACAGTAACAGTAACACTTAGTATGAAACCAACATCTTCAGTTGGATTTGAATTATCATATAATAAAGCAAATTTTGAATTTTTAGGGGGTTCAGCAGGAGCTTTAGGAACAATTGATACAGCAGGAAACACAGATGGAGTAGTAAATGTACAATTATTCGCAACAAATGGTACATCAAAAACAGAATCAGTAACACTTAATTTTAAAGCAAAAGAAACAACAACAGATGCCAAAGCATTTACAGTAAGTGATTTTACAACAGAAGATTATGAAGATATGACAAATCCTACTGTTACAGTAAAAGTAACAGCTCCTGTAGAAGTAAAACCAGGGGAAAATGGAGGACAACAAAACCCAACAAACCCAACAAAACCAACACAACCATCAACAGATAACAATCAACAAGGAACAACTACAACACCATCAACAGATGATAAACAACAAGGAACAACAACAAATAGCCAAAGTTCTAATGGAAAAGTTGGAACTAATGGAAAAGTAATAACTAAATTACCACAAACAGGAGCACCAGTATATATAGCAGTAGCAGTTATCATTGCATTAGCAGGTGTAGCATTAGTAGCAAGAAAAGAAAAATAAGAATTAGATAAAAATGAAATTATAATTTTTAGGAGGAATGAAAAAGTGAAAAAGAATTTAAAAGTTTTATCATCATTAGCACTAGCTGGAATGTTGACAACAGGTGTCATGGGAACATCATCTGCTGCTATTACAACAAAAGATGTTACTTCAAAAGTACCAGGTATTTATAGTAATACATTAGTTCCAAGTCTTACAAATGTCGTACCAGTTATTTTAGATAACGCTAAAGATGTAGCAACAATGAAAGACATTATTAATAGTGGTTTATTTGATAAGACAGCATTTCAAGGTTTTGATGAAAATAAACAATTCCGTTCAGGAGATACCTTTAAATTAAAGGGAAAAGAATATACTGTATTAATTATGGGAGATGCTGATAGAAATGGAATCGTAGATATTAATGATGCATTAGCAATAGCTAAATATAAAAAGAAAGTAGCTGGAAATAAAGTAGAAGGTGATGAAATTGCATTAGCATCAGCAAATGTTAGAAGAACAGGACGTGAAGGTGTAGATATCAATGATGCCTTAAGAATTCAACAATTTGCATTAGGACAATTGAAAGCAAAGGGAGAAGACATAGTGGATCAATTACCAGATGCTGACAAAAAGACATCTAAATATACATTAGCAACAACAGATGAATATATCAATAATCAAAACAATGCTAATTTTACTTATGTAGTTGAATTAGCAAATAAACTTAGCAAAGACCAACCTTTAACATTAAAAGCAACAGGAACAGCATCTAAAGCAACTTCAACATTAATAGATTCTATAACTGTTAAAGAAAATGAAATTAGTACTTCTACGGTTGTAGGTAGCATGGAGAGTATTAATTTATCAACTATGGATGATGGAACATCAGTTACATTAGAATTATACGAAGGAGCCTATGCAAATGTAGCTGATATACCTGATAATGCAGAACCTGTAGATACTTGTGTTGTAGAAGTACATAAACAAGAACCAAAGGTAGCTAAAATATTTGCAACTCGTAATAATACAAGAGAGGCAAGTATTTCTTTAGAAAATATTGCAGGAAAAGCAGAAATAGCAGAAATTCGTTATGCTATCATCCCTAAAGGTGGAACTGCACCTACTACTGCAACAGCATTAACCAATACTTTAAAAGTAAAAGGAAATAATGATTTAAAACTTACTGATAAATTAGAACTAGAGGGTCAAGCTTATGAAGTTTACTATCAATTAGTAGATGTTTATGGAAATGTAAGTAAAGAAGATGACCAAGGAACTGCTAGAGAAGTATTAGGTCCTGTTGTAATTGCTACAAGTAGTAGTGCTCCAACAGCAAAACCTGTTACTAAAATTGAAGTGCCAGATTTAAAAACAGCAACTACATTTACAATTAGTACAAAAGGTGAAACAGATACAGTAATAGTTGATTTATACAAAGATGGAAAATTAGTATTAGAAACAGAAGAAACAGCAGTAGGTAATTCAGTTTCTTATGATTTTAAAGTTAAAATGGCAAGTGCTACACCTGCATTAAATTATGAAGCTGGAACTTATAGTATTAAAGTTGCTACCAAAGAAGATGATAATGGAACGACTACAAGATCAGAAGAAAAGTCATCAGATGAAGTAACAGTAAAAGCTTTAAATCCAGTAAAGGATATTACTTGTAGGTATGTGGAAGGTACTCCAGCTAAAATAGAAGTATCTTGGACAGATGACAATCCAGCAAGTGAAGAAAATGCTACAGCTCCATATGAAGTATTATTACAAAAATATGATGAAGCAACAAAGAAATATGTAAATGTTCGTGGTACTACACAAGAAGCAACTGTTGATAAAACAAACAAGAAAATTGCATTTATAATAGATAGTACAGATGCAGATGGTAAGATTGTTGCTAATGAAATGTACAAAGTTAAAATAACAGCAAAAGCGGTAGATACTACTACTCAATTTGCTATCATAGATTCACAATCAGTAGAATCACCAGCTTTTTATGCAATTAATGTTGGAGCAGTTACAGCAAATGGAATTACCGATCAATCTGTAACATTAAACTTAGCAAAAGAAGTTAAAGTAGCAGGAAAAGCTATTACTAAATATAAAGTAGATATTTATCCATATACTATTCAAATGGGAACAAACAATAAAGAAGTAGAAGTTCGTGGAACAACTATTACGAAAAATGTTGAGTTAGTAGATGGAAAAATTGTTGTAGATGGATTACAACCTAATACAAGATATGAATTCAAATTATTTGCAGATGTTGATGGAGTAATAGGAGAATCAGCTCTAATATCAAAAGCAGGTAGTGCAGATATTAGAACATTAAAAACAACACCAGCTATTACAAATTGTAAGATAGTTGCTACTGAAAAAGAAGCAACCAATAATACAATTTATTTCCCAGCTACAGATGCTAATAACACAAATCCAGTATGGATTAATGGAACAACCAAAATAGCAAATTATACCCAAGGTTATTCACAAGATTTCCAAAAAATGATAGGCATTATCAAAACTTCATTGAAAGTAAATGATATAGTTACTATTTCAGCAGATGGAATAGCATTAAAATTAGACGAGGCTACTACAGATGCTATAAATTTTGCTGCTAATGCAAAAGGAATGAAATTAGTAATAGAAGGAAATGTGAAAAAAGAAAGAACTATTACATCAACAACAGCAGGTCAATTAAAAGAAGTTGTAGTGCAAGGTAAAAATACAATTTTAAATACAAATGGTTTAAGTGCTGAAAAAATCACATTATCTGATGGTGTAGAAGTAAGAAATGCTAGTACTTTACAAACTTATACGATTACTAAAAATGCAACTGTTATCATTAATGGAGTTAGTGTAAAAGCAGGAGCAGAAGATGTTATCATATCTGGAAAAGGTAAGAACTTAACCGTAAAAGTAGATAAACTTAATAGTGATTTAGCATTTGAGAACTTAAATGATTCTAGATTTAATACTTTCGGTGAAGATGCCGTAATTACACTAGAAGGAAAAGATAATGCAGCAGTTTATGCAGGAACGATTACAATTAATTCATTAGGTGGAACAGTAAAAATATCTCAAACGAAGTCTTTAGACACAACAAAAGCTAACTTAAAAGTAAATGTAACAGATGCAGAAGTTACAGTAAATAAAGACTTTACCAATAAAGTAAATATGACAGTTACAGTAGATGCTGAAGATGTAGCTTCTAAGTCAGAACTTGTTGTTACACCTAATGTGGTAATGCCTAAAATTGCTAATAGTATAACTATGAATGGACTTGAAATAAAAAATTATAAAGATAAGAATGCTTTAGAAACAGCATTAAGCCCATTAAATAGCAATGCTACTATTACTCTTACAGAGCTTGAGTATACAAATATTATGAAATTCCTTAATTCTTTTGGAATCATTGAAAAAGGAATAACAGGAGCTACTATAACAGATAATAGTGCTACTACTGCAGGTACAGTTAAAATTACCTTTACAAAATCAGTTAGCAATTTAGATATCACAGGATTAAAATAAGAATAGGGTGTAAATAGAAACTCTAAGAATGGAAAACCAACTGAATAAGTTGGTTTTTTCTTATGCTTTCCAATTTGTTCATAGCAAATGCCCTACTGGCGGAAAAATTTGCAAAAAGTTAAAACTTAAAAGAAAATAAATATTGATATATGACTAAAAATAAATTATAATAAAGGAGATGTGACAAAGGAGGAGGAAAGGTTGAACTTAGCAGAGTTAAGAGAAAAAATAGAAAATTATGAACCATACAATCAGCAAGAAGAAAAAGACAAAGAAGTAATGTTAGAATGTATTGATATATTTAATAATCCCTTAACAAGAGAAAATGTATTTGCCCATTTTACGGCATCTAGTTGGGCAGTCAATAAAGAAAGAAGCAAAGTATTAATGATTTATCATAACATTTATCAATCTTGGTCTTGGACAGGTGGGCATAGTGATGGGGAAGAAGATTTACTAAAAGTAGCAATCAAAGAATTAAAGGAAGAGACTGGAGTACAAAATGTAAAAATATTGAATAATGGAGATATATTTTCGCTAGAAATTTTGACAGTAGATGGACATATAAAAAGAGGAAAGTATGTTTCTTCTCATTCGCATTTGAATTTGACTTATCTTTTAGAAGTGGATGAAAAAGAAACATTGCATATAAAGGAAGATGAAAATAGTGGAGTGAAATGGGTTCCCATTGATGAAGTTAAAAATGTTTCAAACGAAACTTGGATCAAAGAAAATATCTATACTAAATTAAATCAAAAATTAAATCAAAAATTAAATGAAATATAACTTGCGAAGGTCACTAAAAATGTGATAAAATAGGGACGAAAAACAAAAGATGGAGAAACAAAAATGTATAAAGTCAATAAAATACAGAAAGAAAAGCAAAGAATACACACCCTAGTAAAAATGATTAGTATCATTCTTTATATCATACTAATACCCATTATTATTTTTAATTTCACATTAATCATAAAATCTTTTATCGAGCCAAATGAAATACCAGATTTTTTTGGTTATAAAACTTTTGTGATTGTATCAGGAAGCATGGAACCAACCATTATGACACAGGATGCCATATTAGTAAAAGAAGTGCCACAAGATGAAATAGAGATGAATGATATTATTTCTTTTTCGCAAGGAGAAAATATTATTACTCATAGAGTGATTGGAATCGCAGAAGAAAATGGAGTAAAAAAATATACTACAAAAGGAGACAACAATCATACAGAAGATAAAAAAAAGACAACTTATGAGCAAATTGAAGGAAAATATCAATTTAAAATGAGCCAACTAGGTGTTGTTACAAAAATGATAAAAAATAAAATGACATTGATTGTTTTAGTTTTAATCATGATTGCAATTTATTGCTATAAACATAAACTACAAATGAAAAAACAAGAAAGGAAAGAAAAAAGAGAGCAGTATCAACAAGAAAGAGAACAAAAGAGGCATGATTGAAAAATTTTGACCTTTTAAATTATCCTTAATGCCTCGTCTTTGTTTGCTCGCCAATTTTACGAAGTAAAATCTAAGTGAAATGTGTTCTATAACAGAACGATAAAATAGAAGGAGTGAAAGAAATGAAAGAAATAGAAAAGTTATTAATTAATGTAGATATGGTAAATGGATTTGTAAAAAAAGGAGCTATGGCAGATCCTTATATTAAAAATGTTATTCCTGAACATATAAAATTAATGGAACAGATCCAAGAGAAGAAAGGAGCAATCGCAATTATTAAAGATACACATAAAGAAAATTGTAGAGAATTTAATCGATATCCAGTACATTGTGTAGAAGGAACAGAAGAAGCACAATTAGTAGAAGAATTAGCACAATTTGAAAAAGATGCTTTTGTGTATTGCAAAAATTCAACAAGTACGATATATGCACCTAATTTTATAGAGGATATTAACAAAATGGTAAATTTAAAAGAAGTAATTATGATAGGCTGTTGTACTGATATTTGTATCTTAAATTTAGCGATACCATTACAAAACTATTTTGATCAAAAAGATAGAGACATCAAAATTACAATACCAAAAAATGCAGTAGAAACTTATGATGCACCATATCATAAACGAGAAGAATATAATGAAATGGCATTTAAATTAATGGCACAAGCGGGAATTAATTTAGTAGAAAATTTAGTAATCTAGCAATGTTGTCAAGTAAAATTTTTAGCTATTATTTTTTTACACCTTGTGTGTCGCAACCTGTTGAATAAAAGTCTGTGTAGGTTGCTCCAATCGCACTCGCATTCGCTCGTTTTGCTGTCCACTGTTAAAGCTTTGCTTGTTACAGTGGCAGTATGCGTTAGCTGGTCGCTTACGCGGTGATGCAAAAATAATAGATAAAAATTTTACTTAACAACATTGAGAAAGATAGAAAGGAAGTTAGGAAAATGAATCTAGAAAAATTAGAACTAATAGCAGATTTTTATGAATTTACGATGTCAAATGGCTATTTTGCAAAAAATAACAATGAGATAGCTTATTTTGATATCTTTTTTAGAAAGGTACCAGACAATGGTGGCTATGCCATTATGGCAGGACTAGAGCAAATTATTGAATATGTACAAAACTTAAAATTTGATAAAGAAGATATTGAATATTTAAGAAGTCAAAAGATTTTTTCAGAAGAATATTTAGCCTATTTAGCTGACTTTAGATTTACAGGAGACATTTGGGCTATCCCAGAAGGAACGGTAATATTTCCAAATGAGCCTTTGATTACCGTAAAAGCACCATTGATAGAAGCACAACTATTAGAAACCGTTTTATTATTGATTATAAATCATCAAAGTTTAATTGCAACCAAAACCAGTAGAATTGTAAATGCTGCACAAGGAAGACCTGTTATGGAATTTGGGGCAAGAAGAGCACATGGCGTATCAGCAGCCGTTTATGGAGCAAGAGCAGCTATCATAGGTGGAGCAGTAGGAACTTCGTGTACCTTAACAGCACAAAAATTTGATGTACCAGCAAGTGGAACAATGGCACATAGCTGGATACAAAGTTTTGATAGTGAATATGAAGCTTTTAAAACCTATGCAGAGTTATATCCTCATGGATGTACTTTTTTAATTGATACTTACAACACATTAGAAAGTGGCTTGCCAAATGCTATCAAAGTATTTGATGAAATCCTAAAACCACAAGGAATTAGACCAGTTGCTGTAAGATTAGATAGTGGAGACTTAGCTTATTTATCCAAAAAAATAAGAAAAATATTAGATGAAGCAGGCTATTCAGATTGTAAAATATGTGTGACCAATTCTTTAGATGAATATTTAATCACTTCTTTATTGGAACAAGAAGCAGAAGTAGATTCTTTTGGCGTAGGTGAAAACTTAATTACAGCCAAAAGTGATGCTGTATTTGGAGGAGTTTATAAATTAGCAGCTGTGGAGAAAGATGGAGAGATTATTCCAAAAATAAAAATAAGTGAAAATGTAGAAAAGATTACCAATCCAGGTTTTAAAAAGATTTGTCGTTTTTATGATAAAAATACAAATTATGCACTAGCAGATGTTATTATGTTAAAAGAGGAAGAAGAACCAAAAGGAGAATATGAGATATTTGACCAACATAATACCTGGAAAAGAAAAACATTAAATAATTATTATATAAAAGAATTACAAGAAAAGATATTTGAAAATGGCAAATTGATCTATCCAATACCTACCTTAAAGGAAACAGCACAATATGCGAAACAACAATTAGGTACCCTATGGCAAGAAGTAAAGAGATTAGAAAATCCGCAAGAATACTATGTGGATTTGTCCCAAAAATTATATGATTTAAAAACAGAAATGTTGAACAAGCAAGGTAAATAAGATTGAATGGAGGAAAGACCATGAAAATATCTACCAAAGGAAGATATGCCCTAAGAATTATGATAGATTTAGCAACAAATGACAAAGGAGAATTTATTGCTTTAAAAGATATAGCAGAAAGACAAGAGGTATCCAATAAATACTTAGAACAAATTATAGCTATGCTGAATAAAGCTGGTTATTTGGAAACAGCAAGAGGTAATAATGGGGGCTATAAATTAGCAAAGAAACCAAGTGAATGTATAGTAGGAGATATATTGAGGGCAACAGAAGGCGAATTGACACCAATTGATTGCTTGAAAGATACAGGAATTTGTAAGAGAAAAGAAAATTGTAAGACATATTCTTTTTGGGAAGGTTTGGAACAGGTAATTACGCAATATGTGGATAGTAAGTCATTGGAGGATTTAATAAAAAATTAGAGATTATGCGGACACATAATCTGGGTACAGTTCAATGGCCTCGTTTGAACTTTAAGTTACTTATATTGTAACATATTATTAGTATAGTATATTGTCAAACTATTTTTTTATACATTTTAAAAAATTTTGTTGGAAAGTGGTTACTATTCACAGCCTAATTTTCGCCTTTCTTTGGAAGTAATATATTTGATTTTTTTCATTTCCTTACTGGCTTCGCCATTCGCTTAGGATCATATCCACTCGGGGAGCTTCCCTGCGCGTCCATTACAAAAATTAAATATATTACTTCCAAACGGCTAATGTAGCTATAGCTTAAGTTAGCTGTGAATTGTAACGGAAAGTATGCATAAAAACAAAATTTAAGCCTAATCCCTATTGACTTAGTAGGAATTAGATGATATAATTCCTAGTAAATTAATAGGAAAGGGAAATGAAGATGAAAACAATATATTTAGATAATAGTGCAACCACTAAAACAGATGACGAAGTTATCAAAGCAATGTTACCATATTTATCAGAAAGCTATGGAAATCCATCTTCTATTTATAAACTAGGAAGAGAAAATAGGAAAACGGTAGAAGAGGCAAGAGATAAAGTGGCAAAAGTTTTGCATTGCAAAACAAATGAAATTTATTTTACAGCAGGAGGAAGTGAAAGTGATAATACAGCAATCAGAGGGATTGCTCATAGTTATCAAAGTAAAGGAAATCATATCATTACTTCTAAAATTGAGCATCCAGCTGTTTTAGAAACTTGTAAGCAATTAGAAAAAGAAGGTTTTGAAGTTACTTATCTAGGAGTAGATGAAAATGGAATAGTAGATTTAGAAGAATTGAAAAAAGCCATTAAACCGACTACTACTCTTATTACCATTATGTTTGCTAATAATGAGATTGGAACCATAGAACCAATCAAAGAGATAGGCAAAATAGCCAAGAAAAACAATGTAATTTTTCACACAGATGCTGTACAAGCAGTTGGAAGTATAAAAATCGATGTAAAAGAATTGAATATAGATGCTCTTTCTTTGTCAGCCCATAAATTTTACGGACCAAAAGGAATCGGAGCTTTGTATGTCAGAAAAGGAGTAAAATTTGATAAATTTATCCAAGGTGGACATCAAGAAAGAAATAAAAGAGCAGGAACAGAGAATGTACCAGGAATTGTAGGATTAGGAAAAGCAATTGAAATGGCTTATGAAAATTTGGAAGAACATAATCAGAAAATAGCAGGGTTAAGAGACTACTATGTAGAACAAGTGGAGAAAAAAATACCATATATTAGAATAAATGGAGACAAAGAAAACAGATTACCAGGAAACAGCAATATATCTTTCCGATTTATTGAAGGAGAAGGATTACTTTTAAATTTGGATTTAAAAGGTATTTGTGCTTCTAGTGGTAGTGCCTGTACATCAGGTTCACTTGATCCATCTCATGTGTTACTTGCCATTCGGTTTACCACATGAAATAGCACATGGCTCTTTAAGAGTTTCAATCGGAAAATATAATACAAAAGAGGAAATAGACTATGTCGTAGAAAGTCTAGCCGAAATTGTTACAAGATTAAGAGAAATGTCACCATTATGGGAGAAATTTTTAGAGGAGGAAAATAAATAATGGAGTATTCAGAAAAAGTAGTAGAACATTATACAAACCCTAGAAATGTAGGGAAAATAGAAGATGCTTCAGGAGTAGGAGAAGTTGGAAATCCTGTCTGTGGCGATATTATGAAGATATTTATCAAAGTCGAAAATGATGTAATAGTAGATGTAAAGTTTAAAACTTTTGGCTGTGGTGCAGCGATTGCAACAAGTAGTATTTCAACAGAAATGATAAAAGGGAAGACAATAGAGGAAGCATTAAAATTAAAAAATACAGATGTTGTTAACAATTTGGGTGGCTTGCCACCAGTTAAGTTGCATTGTTCTGTTTTGGCGCAAGAGGCTATTTGCGAGGCGATTGCAGATTATTATCGAAAAGAAGGGAAGTTGTCAGAGGAGGAGATTAAAGAAAAGTGTAATTTGAAAGAGCATCATTGTGAGAGGTGTGGAATGTAGGTTACTGTTTATCCCTAATTAATGTAAATATAATAAAAGATTAGGCAAAGCCTAATCTAAGTCGTTAGGACTTGATGTGCTTTTTGTTTTGTATGGGGCTACATCAAGTTCTTTTTTTGGCATTTTAACAGTATATCCGAACGATTCCGACATACAAATACTAAAATGGTAATAAAAGGACTGTTACCTTTTTTTATTTTTTATCAATATATAAATGTAAGATATCTTAAAAAAATAAGGAGTTTAGATCTAAAGTGAAAAAAGAAATAAAAAATGATAAAACCAATAATGAACTAAATTTAGAAACAATAATTAGTCAATACAGTAATTACATTCGTAAAATTATGGACAATAAAACAATGGTATTTTTAACAAACGAAGACAAAGAAGAAATACTGTCAGACACTTTCTTTATTTTGTGGAAAAATAAAGACAAATTAGATGATAACAAACCATTAAGTTCCTATATTGCTGGTATTGTTAGAAATCTAATCAAAGAAAAAAGTAGAAAAATTAATATCCATTATGATATTGAAGATTACAAAGATAGTATTTCAGACTTAATGAGTATAGATATGTTATATGAACAAAGAGAGAAAACAAGGTTAATAAAAGAAACCCTAGAACAAATGAAAGAAGAGGATATTACGATATTTAATTTACATTATTATGCTGGCAAAAAAATAAAAGAAATCGCACAAATAGTGGATGTATCAGAATTTAATGTAAAAACAAGATTATATAGAATTAGGAAAAAAATGAGAAATGATTTAGAAAAAGGAGGATATAGCAATGAAGGAAGAAAATAAAAAAATTCTGAAAGATGTAGAACGAAAGGTTGCTATATCTGAGTTTTACAAGGAGGAAGTAAAAAATATGAAAAATAGGCGAAAAAGTATAGTTAAAGTTGCCATAGCAGCTTGTTGTGTCATTGTTTTCATTACAGGAGGAGTGTTGGCAAAAGATATAGAAAATTTTATCAAGAATTTATTTGGAGCCAACACAAGTGATGGAGTAGATATAGCGATTAACAATGGATATGTAACAGAAATAAAAACAGAAACGCAAAGTGCAGAGGGGATAGAAATTAGTGTAGATTCGCTTGTGATGGATGATTTTAATTTTGCGATAAATTTTAATGTTACCTTAGATGAAAAATATGATAGCACTGAGTTTAGAAATATGCAATTGGAAGATTTAAGAATTGTAGATGAACAAGGAAATATGGTATTTAGCACGAATACTAATTTAGAAAATTCAGGTACTCCAGAATGGGAACCAGAATATTGGGGAGCTTCTGGTTTCTTAGCAGAAGAAAAAGGAGAAAGAGAATTTAAGCTTTCCTTAACGGCTACAGGAAATCCGGAGTTGTTCCCGAAGAGTAAGCATTTAAGTCTTACATTTACGAAAATTAGAACTTGGAGAATGGATGATAAAGATAGTAATTTAATGGATAAATTTTATGAGGGGAATTGGCATTTTGAAGTAGATGTGCCAGAAGAATTTTATAAAAGAGAAACCATTGTTTATAAAGTAAAAAATTGTAATGATAATAAAACACAATTCACAAGTGCCATATTGTCTAATACGGCGTTAAGAATAGCTTTTACCACTTCAACAGATAAGGTGGATTATGAGCTAATACATAAGCGAAATGATTATGAGGATACATCACCACTTCAGAGAGAATATGTAGAAACTTCAGACGGTAAAAGGTTTGAACCAGCGGCAAGGTCAGATGGGGATGGTTGCTCTAGTTTGTCACCAGAGAATGTAATTGATTATTACCAAACTTTTAATTTGACAAAATATGATGCGACAGATGAGATTACGGTTCATATTTTTACAAACAAAGGAGAAGAAATTATAATCGAATTGGAAAAAAATTAAAGTAATAATATGAAAAATTTAATACAAAAAATGCAAAAAACTAGTTCGTGAGAACTAGTTTTTTGCATTTTACGTAAATATATTGCGTTAACTGGTAAATTGTGGTATAATAGAAACTGATGTGAATACAATCAGACAGGACAAAGTAAAGGTAAGAAAGGAATGATAATAAAAATGAAAAAAGGAATCAAATTTTTGATACTAACTGTCATAATCGTTTTAAGTTTATTACTAGCAAACCATATATATGCAGCAGAGAATAACATCAAAGACATAAAATATTACAATGGTCTTATAAAAAATCAAAAAGTAGTTACCATTTTGCTAGAAAAAACCACAGTTGCGAGAAAAGTAACCAAAGAAGAAGTAATGAAAAGTGACAAAAAAATAGAAGAAATAAAAGACGCAAAGAAAAATACTTTAAAAAATACAGATTTAGTAAAAACAGGAGATTACATAACTGTAAAGGGAGAAGACTATCAAGTTGTTTTGTATGGAGATGTAAACAAAGATGGGTCTATCTGTGATATAGATGATATCATGATTCTTCAAAATAACTATTTAGGACAAAGAAAAGTGGACAACATCGAAAAGTTAGCAGGCAATTTAGAAAACAAAGATGATACATTAGATATCGAAGATATCATGAGAATGATAAACCTATATTTAGGAAGTGCTAAAGAGGAAATCATTACCAAAATACAGGAAGGATATATCGAGTTTGACAAGCAAGATGACAATAAAGATGATAATCAGGAAAATAACAAGGATAAAACACCAGTAAGCATACATGGTAAATTAAGTGTCAAAAATACTGATATTGTGGATAAAAACGGAAATAAATTTCAATTAAAAGGGGTAAGTACACATGGCTTACAATGGTTTCCACAATATGTAAACCAAGAAGCTTTTACCTATATGAGAGATCAATGGGGAATAAATGCCATAAGACTTGCGATGTATACTGGTGCAAGTGAAGGATATACAACAGAACTTCACAAAATTGTAAGTAATGGAGTGGAATATGCAAAAAATGCGGGAATGTATGTCATAATTGATTGGCATATTCTAAATGAAGGAAATCCAAATACTGCTACGAATAAAGAAAAAGCAAAAGTATTTTTCAAGGAGATGACAACCAAATACAAAGATTATGATAATGTATTATATGAAATTTGTAATGAACCAAATGGTGATGTGCAATGGCAAAGAGATATCAAGCCATATGCAGAAGAAATGATTCAAGAGATTAGAGCAATCGATGATGATGCTATCATTATAGTAGGAACACCAACATGGTCACAAGATGTAGATGTAGTGGCCCGGAAGCCCAATTACAGGTCAGAAAAACATTATGTATACATTGCATTTTTATGCAGCAACCCATAAAGAATATTTAAGACAAAAAGCAACTACAGCCTTAAATGCTGGTTTACCAATATTTGCAACAGAATTTGGAGTTTGTGATGCATCTGGAAATGGAAATTTAGATTTAACAGAAGCAAATACTTGGATTGACTTTTTAAATCAGCACAATATTAGTTGGATGTGTTGGAACTTATCAAACAAAGATGAAAGTTCATCTATACTAAAAAATACCAATAAAGTAACAGGTTGGACAAATGACGAATTATCAGATGCAGGAAAATGGTTGTTAAATGCCTTAAAAAGATAGGAGGAGAGAAACTTGAAAAAAGTAAGTATTATTGTAGTATCAATATTAATGGTAGTAAGCATATCAACGGCAAGTTTAGCAATGAGCATAGATATGAATTTAGATCAAACAAAAGATATAAAAATGAATGATACAGTAATCTATACATTAAAGCTAAGTGAGAAAATCATAGGGGCTAGTTTTAAGATTAATTATGATAGTGACCAATTAGAATTGGTAGGAAGTGGAACAACGAATTTATCAGCTTCCAAGAATAATGGAAAGATAGCATGTGTCTATTTTGATATGGAAAAGAAAGCAATTGATACATGTAGTATTAAATTTAAAGCCAAGAAAAATATGGAAAATACAACATTAACTTTTGAACTAGAAGAGGCAAAATTTATCGCTTTAAATGGTGAAAAATCTTATTCACAAAATGACATTGCTGGTATCAAAAAAACGATAACCATTGAAAAATCAAGTGCTTCTAATAGTGGGAATACGGGGAGTACTGACAAAAATCCCAGTAATAGCAATAATAGTGGCAATGATAATAGTGGAAATGATAATAGTGGCAATAGTAGCAATAATGGTAGTACGAATGACAACTTAAATAACTCAAACAATTCAAATAATGCAAGTGGAAATACAAATAATTCAAGTAATGCGAGCGGTGATACGAATAGTTCAAACAATTCCAATAATGCCAGTAGCAATACGAACAACTCAAATAATGTAAATAATACGAGTGATAGTAGCAATAAATTAAATAATGCGAATCAGACAAATAGTAGTAAAACAAATACGACTAATCAGTCAAGTGTCAATAATAATTCGAAAGGTGACAGCACGTTAGCAAATGCTAAACTTCCAAAGACAGGATTAAATCATTACATATTGATACCTATTTGTTTGGTTAGTATGTTGGCAATTTACTTTTTTGTAAAAATGAAGTCAAGAAGAGAATAAAGGAGCTATTGGCTATTGAAGTTGAATATTCTATCGTGTAAATAGAATAAAAGGATTAGATGAAGTTTAATCTAAATTGTTAAGACTTGATGTGCTTTTAGAGGGGGCTACATCAAGTTCTTTTTGTTATGTAATTACTAGTCAGTCTTATTATTTGTTTTCTTGTGAGAAAGCTTAATATATGATTTTTTCATACCTTAATAATATATTAAGCTTTCTCACTAAAAAATATAAGAGTAGGCTGACCAGTAACGTTATGTATGGTTATACATAACAAAATCCAACCAAATTATAGACAAAGAAGAAAATAAATGATATAAATAAGTAATTGATGTCATAAAGGCAGGAAAGGAATGAAATTAAAATGAATAACATTATTGAAATTAAAAATTTAACAAAACAATACAAAGAATTAAAAGCCATTGATGGTTTATCCTTAGAAGTAAAAGAAGGAGAAATACTAGGTTTGTTAGGACCAAATGGAAGCGGAAAGTCAACTACCATTAATTGTATTTTATCACTATTAAACTTTAGTGAAGGAGAAATTAAAATATTTGGGAAAGAAATGAAGCCTGATAGCTATGACATTAAAGCAAAGTTAGGAGTTGTATTCCAAGATGTAGCGGTATTTGAAGAACTAACCGTGCAAGAAAATATAGATTACTTTTGCGGGTTATATATCAAAGATAAAACCAAAAGAAAGCAATACATAGCAGAAGCAATTGAATTAGTGGGGTTAGAAGAATTTAAGAAATTTTATCCAAAGCAACTATCAGGAGGATTGCTAAGAAGATTAAACATAGCCTGTGGCATTGCTCACAAACCAAAACTAATCTTCTTAGATGAACCAACTGTTGCTGTAGACCCACAAAGTAGAAATAACATATTAGATGGCATCAAAAAATTAAGAGATCAAGGAGCAACCATTGTGTATACAACACATTATATGGAAGAAGTTGAAATCATTTGTGATAGAATTATCATTTTAGATAAAGGAAAAGTGTTAGCCACAGGAACAGCAGATGAATTAAAGGAACTAGCTAAAATTGAAGAAAAAGTAACAGTAGAAGTAAATCATTTAGAAGCAAAACAAATCGAACAAATCAAAAAAATAGAGCAAGTAGATGAGGTGACTTATAACGGAAATATATTACTGGTTACCTATAAAAAAGGAAAAAACAATTTAGTGGATTTAATGGATTATTTAAAAAAAGAAGAGATAAAATACAATAAAATTTATTCGGAAAGACCAACATTAAATGACGTATTCTTAGAATTAACAGGAAAGGAGCTTCGAGATTAATGTTTATCCATAATTTTAAATATGCCCTAAAAACTCTTTTTAGAAATAAAATATTAATATTTTGGACCTATGCCTTTCCCATCATTCTTCGGAACATTTTTTAACATGGCTTTTTCCAACATTGAAAATAGTGAAAAATTAGAAATCATCAAAATAGCAATTGTGGACAATGAGGATTTTCAAGATAATGAAATATTTAAAGAGGCTTTTCAAACATTAAGTGATCAAGAAAATGAAGATAGACTATTTGATACAAAATATACCACAGAAGAAGAAGCAAAAAAATTATTACAAGATGGTGAAATAACGGGTTATATGAAATTAGAAGAAGAGAAACCAAAAGTAGTTTTTCAATCCAGTGGAATCAATGAAACTATTTTAAAACAGGTAACCGAAGAAATCACACAAAACACTGAAATAGTCAGCAATCTTGCTGAAAGTGAAATCAAAAAAGAGATGACAGCGGGAAACTATAGAATTGATTATGAAAAGATTTACAAAGATATATTAGAAATGACACAAAATCAAGAAGCCAACATTGAGAATAAATCCAGAAGTAATTTAAGTTATACCATGATAGAATTTTATACGTTAATTGCCATGGCTTGTCTATATGGTGGAATACTTGGTATGGTTGCCATTAATCAAAATTTAGCCAATATGAGTCATAATGGAAAAAGAGTTTCTGTCGCTCCAACTACCAAAGGAAAAGTAGTTCTTAGCAGTGTTTTGGCAGCTTATTTAGTACAGTTAATCGGACTAGCATTATTATTCGTGTACACAGTGTTTGTCCTAAAAGTGGATTATGGGACTAATTTACCATTCATCATTTTACTAGGAGCAATAGGAAGTTTAGCTGGATTATCCATGGGATTGGCTATTGGAAGTTTGCTTAAAACCAACGAAAATGTCAAAACAGGAATTGTTATATCTGTCACTATGCTAGGATGTTTCTTGTCAGGAATGATGGGAATTACCATGAAATATATCGTAGATAAAAATCTTCCAATTGTGAATAAAATCAATCCTGCTAGTATGATTACAGATGGATTTTATTCGTTGTACTATTATGATACATTTGATAGATTTTTCTTTAATATTGCGAGCCTACTTATCTTTGCCATTATTATGATGGTATTAGCCTATACAAGTTTGAGAAAGCAAAAATTTGAAAGATTGTGATGGCGATGATGGCGAGTTTGGGTGGCGAGTTTGGGACAGGCACAAAGTCGCCACGAGGACAAAATTGCCACCAAAAACAGACTTGCCACGGGTGCATAGTCGCCACATTGAAAAAAGAAAGGAAATAAAAATGACCGTATTGAAAACATTTTTAAAAGTATTAAATAAATGCAAAGTACCAATTATCTTGTACACCGTAATCCTAATTGCATTTGGCGGATTTAATATGCAAACAAGTGAAAATAGTACAAACTTTGTTGCCAGTGAGCCAGATGTTTTAATTATCAATCAAGACAAAGAAGAAGGGGTGACTAAAAATTTAATTGAGTACATAGAGAAAAACAGTGAAATAAAAGAGGTTAAAGATAATCAACAAGCCATTGATGATGCTTTGTTCTATCGAGATGTTAATTACATTATTTATATACCAGAAAATTATAGAGAAGATTTTTTACATGGCCAAAATCCTGAAATAAAAATAAAAAGTACAGGAGATTATCAAGCAAGTTTAGCTGAAATGATGCTAGAAAGGTATGTCAAGGTAGCAAATCTATATCAAAAGAATATAGAAAATGAACAAGAATTAATCGAAAAAATAAATGAAACATTGGCAAAACAAACAGAAGTAGAAATTACTTCTAAACTAGATACCAATCATTTAAGTAAAGCAGCTTTTTATTATAATTTTGCCAACTACAGTATATTGGCAGGCTGTGTATATGTAATTTGTTTAATTTTATCTAGTTTTAAAGAAGAGAAAATAGCGAAAAGAACAATTATCAGTAGCATAAATTACAAAACATATAATCGTCAATTGTTATTATCCAATAGTTTACTTGCGATTGTGCTATGGATTTTTTATGTATTGCTAAGTTTTATATTGGTGGGAGATATCATGTTTACCACACATGGACTAGTGTATATAGCAAATTCATTCGTATTTACTATTTGTGCTGTTACCATTGCCTTTTTGATTGGTAATTTAGTCATAAACAAAAACGCCATTAATGGAATTGTAAATGTGGTAGCATTGGGCTCAAGCTTTTTGTGTGGTGCCTTTGTGCCAATGGAATGGTTGCCAGATTCGGTTTTGACAATTGCTCACATCTTACCATCTTATTATTATATTAGTAGTAATGAGATGTTGACTTCGCTAGAGACGTTTAATTTTGAAACGATGAAGCCAATTCTAATGAATATGAGCATCATTTTATTGTTTACGATTGGTTTTACGATTGTTACGAATGTGGTTTCGAAAAGGAAGAGAAGAATTGGATAATTGACAATTTTACATAAAACATGGTAGAATTATATTGTAATGGTAACAAGTGTAAATTCCTAGTTTACATTTAAGGAAGACTACACATGGCAAAATGTTTTTTTGATAGGAGGACAAAACTATGGGCAAAATTGATTATCCAGAAGACTTCAAAGAAAAAGTAAAAAAGGAATTTCCGAATAATTTTATATTACATGAATATTTGGAGAATGGAAACCCCCAAGCATGCCTATATGTAGGGCAGGAGTGGTCTTGGCCTGAGAATGAGACTGAGATGACTGAAAAAGATGACATAGCACTTATCGCTATGACATTATGGAACAAATGTTATGGTGGGTAAAGTGGGTGTCACATGTGGCTATTTAGCACATGTGGCATTTGTCCTATTTGCAAGTTTCTGTATATTCTTGGGAAAATATAATTCAGTTATAAACTATTTAATAGAAGAAAGTCAAGTGAAATTCAAAATTTTATTTATCTTTAAGTAGCATTCATATAGCAAAAATAAACATAAAAAGAAGTGATTATATTGATAATTACTTCTTTTTGTGATAGGATAAAGCAAATAAACAAAGTAGAGAGAAGGAAGGAGATTAAAAATGGGATTACGATTAAAAGATGTATCCAAAACATTTGTAGGGAAAAAAGCTGTAGACAATATTTCATTAGAATTAAATCAACCAGGAGTGTATGGATTACTAGGAACGAATGGAGCAGGAAAAACAACAACTATAAGAATGATATTAGGCATTATCAAAAAAGACGGAGGAGAAATTACTTGGAATGGAAAGGCGGTAGATAGAAAAAGTGTAAATTTTGGTTATTTACCAGAAGAAAGAGGAGTATATCCTAAAGTTAAAATATGGGATCAATTAATGTATTTTGCAGAATTAAAAGGAATGGATAAACAAGTAGCAGAAGAAGCCATCAAAAAATGGGCAAAAGAATTAAAAGTAGAAGAATATTTAATGATGCCTGCTGAGAAACTTTCGAAAGGAAACCAACAAAAAATACAATTTATGACAGCCGTTATCCATAACCCAGAACTTGTGGTGCTAGATGAACCATTTAGTGGATTAGACCCAGTCAATACCGAAATATTAAAAAATATCATAATAGACTTAGTGAAAAACGGAAAATATGTCATCATGTCAGCTCATCAAATGGCTACCATTGAAGAATTTTGTAGTGATATCTTAATTTTAAATAAAGGAAAAACGGTGCTACAAGGAAATTTAAAAGAAATAAAAGATACTTATCCTGCTAATCGAGTAGAAATTGATGTGGACAAAAGTATTGATGCTTATATAAAAGAGTTCAAAGATTTAGAGATTGAAAATGAAAAAAATAATCAATATACCATTAAAATTAAGGACGAAGAGAAAGCACATGAACTTTTGAATAAACTAGTGGCAGAAGGGATAAGAGTGAATAAGTTTGAGATTATGAAGCCTACTTTGAATGATATTTTTATAGAAAAAGTGGGTTGATTTTAAAAATAATACATTATTATTTAAGATAGCATCTATTATTATATTCTAGGAAAGTTCTCTGAATTTCCTAGAATATAAAAGCATTCCACAGAAAAATTGCTTTGCAATTTTTCGCGGACGAACAATTAAACGTGGGCTGAATTCTACATATTAAATTTTATAAAATATCAATCAGCCCACTATTGTTCTTTTACACCTTGTGTGTTGCAACCTCTAAATTTTAAGAGTGGTAGGTTGCTCTAAATCGCTACTTGCTTTCGCTCGTTTTGCTGTCCACTGTTAAAGCTTGCTTGTTACAGTGGCAGTATGCGTTAGCTAGTCGCTTACGCGGTGTTGCAAAAATAATAGATAATATCTCAATTTAGTATCATGTATAAAAATTAGTGAAGAAAGACATCTGGTAAAATGTCAAGATAAAATTTAAAAATTTTTTAATTTTTT
>CANOYI010000007.1 GCA_947571515.1 uncultured Clostridium sp.
AGCCAAAGAAAAAAGTTTAAATTATGCTAATCTTAAGGCTTTCCGATTTGTTCTTTTGGTCACATTCATTATTTATTCTAAATATAGGAATTCGTATTTGAACGTGAAAGAGGCTCATTTTATACAAATACATTTTCTGCGAAAGCTTAGCTTATCCAAAATCTGTAATGCTTTTTAATAGCAAATGCCCCTAGCGGAGAAATTTGCAAAAAAGTCGAAACTTAAATAGGAAAAATGATTGAAAAGTACTCAGATTTGTGATAATATACAGAAAGTAAAAAAATGGAGGAATCAATATGTATAGAACAAAAACATGTGGAGATTTAAACCAGAGCAATATAGGAGAAGTCGTAGAACTTAGTGGTTGGATACAAAAAATCAGAAATTTAGGGAAGATGATTTTTATTGATTTGCGAGATGAATTTGGTATCACGCAAATTGTCATTAATGATGAAAAACTACAAGAACAAGCAAAACAATTCAATACAGAAAGCTGTATCCACATTTCACGGAAAAGTTGTGGAAAGAACTAGCAAAAATACAAAAATTCCAACAGGAGAAATTGAAGTAGTAGCAAATGAAATAGAAGTGTTGGGAAAATGCAAAAATGTGCTTCCTTTTGAAATTAATACTGACCAAGAGGTAAGAGAAGATTTAAGATTAGAATATCGATTTTTAGATTTAAGAAATGAAACTTTGCATAACAACATCTTACTTCGTTCTAAAATACTGAAAACGTTAAGAGATAAAATGGATGAATTAGGATTTACGGAAATTCAAACTCCAATTCTTGCGAATTCTTCACCAGAAGGGGCAAGAGACTATTTGGTGCCAAGCAGAATCAATCCAGGAGAATTTTATGCACTTCCCCAAGCACCTCAACAATTTAAACAATTATTAATGGTATCAGGATTTAATAAGTACTATCAAATTGCACCATGCTTTCGAGATGAAGACCCAAGAGCAGACAGAGCACCAGGAGAATTTTATCAGTTAGATTTTGAAATGAGTTTTTCAACGCAAGAAGATGTTTTTAAAGTAATTGAACAAGTAGTGCCATATACTTTCAAAAAATTTACTGATTGGAAAGTGGATGAAGGACCATTTGTAAGAATTCCTTACAAAGAAGCGATGGAGAAATACGGGATTGATAAACCAGATTTAAGAAATCCATTAGTTATCCAAGATGTAACCTCGATATTTGAAAAATCTGATTTTAACGCATTTAAGGGAAAAACGATAAAAGCGATTGTTGTGCCAGATGGAGCTACGCAAGGTAGAAAATTCTTTGATAAAATGGGAGAATTTGCTACAACAGATGAAGTAGGAGCCAAAGGCTTAGCATGGACAAAATGGGAAGAAACAGGAGAAGTAGCAGGTGGAATTGCTAAATTTATCACAGATGACATCAAGCAGAAATTAGAAACAGAATATGGAGTAGAAAAGAATTCAGCTATTTTCTTTGTTGCAGATGAATTTGAAAAGGCTCAGAAAATAGCAGGGTTAGTTAGAATTGAGTTAGGGAAAAGATTAGATTTAATCGAAAAAGGAGTCTATAAGTTTTGCTTTATTGTAGATTTTCCAATGTATGAATTGTCAGATGAAGGAACAATAGACTTTAGTCATAATCCATTTTCTATGCCACAAGGAGGGCTAGAAGCTTTAGAAAATAAGGAACCATTGGAGATTCTTGCTTATCAATATGATTTAGTATGTAATGGCTATGAAATGGCGTCAGGAGCAGTTAGAAACCATAATCCAGAAATTATGGTGAAAGCGTTTGAAATTGCAGGATATTCAGAAGAAGATGTAAAAAATAGATTTGGAGCCTTATACAATGCCTTCCAATATGGAACACCACCGCATGCAGGAGCAGCACCAGGAGTGGATCGAATGGTTATGCTAATAGCAGATTCACAAAATATAAGGGAAATTATAGCTTTTCCAAAAAATAAAAAAGCAAGAGATTTATTAATGCGTGCACCATCTGTTGTATCTAAGCAACAGTTAGAGGATGTACACATTGAATTGAAAAAATAGAAACAAGAGCAGAGATGTGCAATGGGGACGTTTCTTTTCACACATGGATTGTCAAAAAGAATTGTCTCTCTTGGTATCCATGTGCCAAAAGAAACGTCCCTATTGCACATCCCCATTCTTAAAAGGAGGAGAAAAAATGGAATATAGGTTTAAACCAAGTGAAAAAGTATGTTCACAAGAGATGATAATTGAATTAGATGGTGATATTATAAAAAAAGTAACGATTGTTGGAGGTTGTGCAGGAAATACAGTGGGTGTTTCTCATTTGATTCAAGGTATGAAGATTGATGAAGCAATTGAAAGATTAAAAGGAATTCCATGCGGTTACAAAGGAACTTCATGTCCAGATCAACTTGCTATTGCATTAGTAGAAGCAAAAAGTAAATTAATAAATGAAAATGAATGATAATTAAGATTTGTGCTTTAGAAAGGGCAAAAAATAAATGAAAAAGAAAAAAATTTTATTAGGTATGAGTGGAGGCGTGGACAGTTCTGTGTCGGCAGTTTTGCTACAACAACAAGGATATGAAGTCATTGGCTGTACGATGAAATTATGGGATCCAGGAGATGACGAAGAGGAAAGTGCATGCTGTGGAAATCAAGCAGTATACGATGCTAAGAGAGTTTGTGACCAATTAGGTATCCCTCATTATACGATTAATTGCAAAAATGAATTTAAAGAAAAAGTGGTAGATCATTTTATTCATGAATACAAAGAAGCTAGAACACCAAATCCATGTGTAGAATGTAATCGATATTTAAAATTTGGAGCTTTTGCTAAAAAAGCAAAAGAATTAGAGTGTGATTACATAGCGACAGGTCATTATGCTAGTATTCAGTTTTCTGACCAATATCAGCAATATGTTTTAAAAAAATCCAAAGAAGAAAAAAAAGACCAAACTTACTTTTTATATGCTATTCCAAAAGGAGAATTAGGACGTATTATATTTCCTTTACAAAACCATACTAATAAAGAAGAGATTAGAAAGATAGCAGGAGAAAATAGTTTAACAGTAGCACAAAAAAAAGACAGTCAAGAAATTTGCTTTATTCCAGACAATGATTATCAAGGATTTCTAAAAAAATATGCAAAAAATGAAAAACAAAAAGGAAATATTCTATTAAAAAATGGGGAAGTTCTAGGACAACATCAAGGTCTCATAAATTATACTATTGGACAAAGAAAAGGAATCGGAATATCATATCAAGAACCACTATATGTATTAGAATTAAAGAAAGAGAGAAATGAAGTAGTAGTAGGAACAGAAAAACAGTTATATAGCAAAGAGTTATATGCCAAAGATGTAAATTGGCTCGTATGGGATGAATTAAAAGAACCAATTAAATGTAGTGCAAAAATTAGATATCGTGCTAAGGAAGCAAGTTGTATGGTATATCCTAATGACGATACAGTCAAGGTTGTGTTTAAAAAAGAACAAAGAGCGATTACACCAGGACAATCTGTTGTATTTTATGATATGGATGGTATTGTTCTGGGAGGAGGAAAAATTTTATAAAAAAACCTTGTATAATAAATTTAATTGTGATATAAATAAACTATAAGAGTAAAGCTAGGATAGAAAGGCGGTATGATGGTGGAAGAAGAAATCGAAAAAGATGCTAAGACAATATTAATTGTTGATGATGAAGCACCAATTAGAGATATATTAGTATATAATTTAGAAAAAGAAGGATATAAAACCATAGAGGCATCTGATGGCGTAACAGCTGTTAATGTAGCATTAGAACAAAATCCTGATTTGATTTTATTAGATATTATGCTTCCAAAATTAGATGGATTATCTGTATGTAAAAGAATCAAAAATTCATTAAATGTGCCAATTCTTATGCTAACAGCAAAAGATGGAGAAATTGATAAAATTCTAGGATTAGAATTAGGAGCAGATGATTATATTACGAAACCTTTTAGTGTAAGAGAACTAGTAGCAAGAGTAAAAGCAAATTTAAGAAAAGTTGAAGCGGTTTCTAATAACAATAAAGTAGTAGAACAACAAGTAAATGAAGAAAAGAAAAAGGAAAGTAAGATAGTTGTTGGAGAACTAGAATTAGATTTAGATAAATTTGAAGTTAAAGTTAGAGGAGAAGTTATTGATTTAACATTAAGAGAATTTGAAGTATTAAAGTTCTTAGCCTCTCAACCAGAACAAGTAGTCACGAGAGAAACTCTACTAGAAAAGGTATGGGGATATGAATATTATGGAGATATTAGGACAGTCGATGTAACGGTTAGAAGAATTAGAGAAAAGATTGAAAAAGATACTTCTATTCCAAAAATATTAATTACGAAAAGAGGAGTGGGATATTATATTGCTTCTGAATAAGAAATTGTCAAAATTGCCAAAGGGATGAACCTTTTTGGCAATTTTTTGCGGACGAACAATGGGCGGGCGTGGCATGGATGTCCCCATTTAATCCCGGAACCAGTGGAGACACAACTGCTTATTTTGTCGAAAAATGCGATGAAAAGTAGGACAAAATAGGAAAAATGTCTTGACAAATTGATACAATAGAAATTATACTTTTAATAAATTATATAATTTATTAGATTACATAAGGAGGGAATAGTAAGTCGACTGAAGAAGTTTATGAATAGAAAATTTGTATCAAAAAGTAATAGAGTGTTAAGAAAAGTTTTAAATTCAAAAGAAAATTTAGATATCTTACAGGATTTCATAGAAACATTTTTAAAGATAAAAATTAAAGAAATCAAATTAAATCCATATTTGGAAATTAAATCAAATAACTTACCATCACCAGAAAATTTTGGTATTGCAGATGTAAGAGTTAAAGTAGAAGATCAACAAGAGTTAAATGTTGGAATTCAATTTATAGATGGATATTATGCACAAAATAAAATGTTATTATATTATGCACAAATTCATTCCAATCAACTAGAATATGAGGATAATAGAGAGCTTGCAAAGACCATTACCATTAATTTACTAGATTTTGATTACTTAAAATCGAATGATTACTTTAATAAAATTACAATACCATCCAAAACAGGAAATGAGATTGAATTATATGTGTTAGAATTACCAAAATTTATGCCAAGTAGCCAAAAATTATTGGACAAGCAAGAGGCATGGATGGCATATTTGTGTGGAAAACAAGAAAATTTAATACCAGAAGTTTTAAATAGATTTGATAAGATTAAAAAGTTAGATCATTTGCTAGAGAAATATTGGAAAAATGAAACAATGGAATAAAAAAACTGTTAAAAGTTTATCTATTTTTTATTTGTAACTCTTGGGTTGCGAACAGTCGTAATTGCATAACAAATTGTATTAGTTGGTTCTACCAAATAGTTACATTATAAAAAAGAGATAAACTTTTAATTAAAATGAATTATATATTAGTGTGCATCTGTTAAAGTTTGCTTTAAGGTTACTTTTATAATAGTACCTTCTTGTACTTGTTCATCTTTTGCATAATCTTGAGTTATAACGATACCAGAGCCTTCTATATTGATATTTAGATTTTGAGATTTTAAGACATCAGTAGCCTCAGATGCATTCATACCCTTTAAATCTGGAACGGTAACTGAAGTTGAAATACTGTTTCCTTGCCCATAAAGTACAATAATAGAGTTTTTAGGAAGAGTGCTTCCTGGTTTAGGTGTTTGATCTTCTACAAGAAGTGTATTAGCATCACCATCAACATAGACTTTTGTATTAAATCCGGTGGCTTTTAAGATTTTATCAGCTTCTGCTACTGTCTTATTTCTAACATCAGGAACAGTTATATAATTGTTTGAATTTGAATTACTAGAAGAATCTTCATCAGAAGGAACTCCTAAATAAGGTAAAATTTCAGATAACATTTGGGATACGACTGGACCAGCAACTTGTCCACCTTGATGTCCATTTTCCCCTTGTGGATCATATAAAGTAAGAAGTAGTACAATTTGTGTATCTTCAATTGGAGAAATAGCTACATAAGAAGCAACATATCCTTCGTGAGCATTTGCTTGGGTTGGTTCAGAAGTACCAGTTTTACCCCCAATCGAATAGCCAGATACTGCTGCATGCCTACCAGAACCATTTGTTACAACAGATTCCATCATAGATTTAACTTTTTCTGACGTTTGTTTTGAAAGAACTTGTCTAATTGGTGTGGTAGAAACTTCAGTTACAGTACCAGTATCAGTATTGGTTATTTCTTTTACAATACGAGGTTTCATTAAAATACCATCATTGGCAACACAAGAAATAGCAGTAGCCATTTGAAGAGGTGTGACATTTAATCTTTGACCAAATGACATAGTAGCAAGTTCAACAGGTCCTATGTTATCTAAATTTTGAAAGATACTATTTTGTTCACCATATAACCCAGAATTAGTTGAGTTAAACAAACCAAAGGCTTGATAATATCGGTATAAAGTAGTAGAGCCGATTCTTTTTCCTAATTGCATAAAAGCAGGGTTGCAAGAATTGCATAGTGCTTGCCTTAAAGTCTGAACGCCATGAGGTTCTTTACGCCAACATTTAATTTTTATAGAGGAACCAACAACATCTTCAAATTCTTCATATCCTTTACAATAAAAGTCTCCAGCCTTATCAGAGGTTGTAATATTCTCTTCCAAAGCAACAGAAGCTGTAATAACTTTAAAAGTAGAACCAGGTTCATAGGTTTCTGCCACAGATTTATTAGACCACATTTTATATAAGGCTTCACTTTTTTTCTCTGCGGTAAGAGAATCATAAGTCTCAGCTAGAGTAGAGTTTGGCGTATAAGGTGAATTTAGGTCGTAATCTGGATAAGAAGCCATAGCAATAATGTCACCTGTTTGAGGATTCATGGCAATAACATTGCCACCCCTAGAACATTTATTATCTTCAACAGCTTGTTTTAGATATTTTTCTACAATAGATTGTATATGTAAGTCAATCGTAAGTGTTAAATCACTACCATTTTCAGCAGAAATATAGGTTTCTTCAGCATTTGGGATTTCTTGTTGATCACTACCTTTTGAGCTAACAATTTTACCAGGAGTACCGGTTAAAACAGATTCCCATTTCGCTTCAATACCACTTAATCCTTGATTGTCACTTCCACAAAAACCAATTACATTGGAAGCAACTGTGCTATAGGGATAATATCTTTTAGTGTCCTCATCAATATTGATACCAATTGATATTTTATTTTCTTCCATCCATTGCTTTAATTGATCAACCTTTTCTTGTTCTACTTTTTTTATAATGGTTTCTACTTGAGAGTCGCTTGTTACTTTTTTTAATATTTCCTCATAATTCAATTCAAATATTTCGGCTAGTCCTTTTGCTACTTTTTCTTTGTAATCTTTGGTATCGGCATCATTATTTTTTATAATTTTCGTAGGATTAATGGTTATTGTGTCCACTTGAGCACCAATGGCAAGAGCTTTTCCTGTTGAGTCATAAATATTGCCACGTTTAGGACTTATAATTTGATTAATGGTTTGTTGTTGATAAGCTTTTTCTTTTAAAGAATTACCCTGTACAAATTGGATAAATCCGATTCTACCAATTAGAAAAATAAAGATTAAAATGGTTACAATTAATAAAGTTCTTAATTTGGTAGCATGCATTAGATTTTTTGATTCAATTCCATTTTTTAGTTTTACTACCTTATTATCAGATGTTTTTACTTTTTTCTTTTGGTTTTTCATAGACCTCATTCCTTTTTTACTAGGATTCTTTTGCATTCTACGAATTGCATTTTTTGAATGCAAGAAATAACATGATATATGTTTTTAATTATTGTATATTAAAAAGATTTAAAAAGCAATAATAGTTGAAAAAATAAGTGAATTATAGTATTATTTAAATAAACTTCGATAATAGAATAGAAAAAGAGGTAAAGGAAAATGAGTACAATTTTAGAAGAAACAAGATTTATTTTAAATAAATATCATATAAAAGCGAATAAGTCTTTAGGACAAAATTTTTTGATCCGTGAAGAAGTAGTTCAAGCAATTATAGATAGTAGTCAAATCGAAAAGGAAGATTTAGTCATTGAGATTGGTCCAGGTTTAGGAACATTAACTAAATTTTTGTTAGAAAAAGCAGGGAAAGTCATTTGTATTGAATTAGATAAAAAGATGGTAAGTATTTTAGAAGATAGATTTTTGCTTTACGAGAATTTTGAGCTTCTTAATCAAGATGTCTTGAAAGTTGATTTAAAAAAACTAATAGAAAATGAAAGGAAAAATGCTAATATCCAAAATGTGAAGATAGTAGCAAATTTGCCATATTACATAACAACCCCTATTATTATGAAATTATTGGAAGAAGAATTACCATTAGAGAGCATAACTGTTATGATACAAAAAGAGGTAGCAGATAGACTAATTGCTATACCAGGAGAAAAAGACACAGGAGCTATTACCTATAGTGTGTATTATCATGCACAACCACAAGGAGTTTTAGAGGTTTCCAATAATTCATTTATACCAGAACCAGAAGTAACATCAAAAGTTATTAAATTAAATATTAGAAAAGAACCAATTGTTGAAGTGGAAAAGAAAGAACTTATGTTTAAGATTATCAAATGTGCTTTTATGCAAAGGAGGAAAACTTTACTAAATGTACTGGTAAATACAAATGTGTTTGAGAGCAAAGAAGAGGGAATACAAACTTTAGAAAAATTGGGATTGGATAAAAATATAAGACCTGAGAAATTAAAATTGGAAGATTATGCAAAGATTGCTAATTGTCTAGACAAAATGTTTTAAAATCTCTTCTCAATTAATAATTTTTATGTTATAATAAAAAAGAAGTATAAAATAAGGAGAATGAGATGAATCAGATTTTGGTTACAAAAAAACTGTATATTACACCTGAATTAAAGAGAAAAAAGAAAATGTATAAATTTGAGTTTTTTTTATCTGTTTTTTTGGTATTTGTCTTGATTTCTGCCTATATTTATGCTGAATATGACAGGAATAAAAGTGAACAGGTATCACAAGATATTTTAGCTAATCTTGAGTTCCCAGAGGAGGATACGACAGTTGCTAAGAATAATGTTTTGGTTGTTGTACTAGATGATGATGAACAAGAAGAATCAAAAGATAACAATCAAATAAATCAGAATATGCAAACAACGGCAAATGGATTTCAATATGCAACCATAGGAACAGTGAACATTCCTAAAATAAATGTAACATATCCGATTATAGATGGTGTTACAGATTCAACGGAAGAGACAGAAGAATTATTAAAAATTTCTCCTACTAAATTCTGGGGACCAAATCCAAATAAAGTTGGTAATTTTTGTATTGTAGGTCATAATTATAGAAATACTAGGTTTTTCAGTAAGGTACCTACACTAGAAACAGGAGATATTGTCCAAGTAACAGATTTATCAGGAAAAACAATACAATATAAAGTATATAATAAATATCAAGTAGATCCAACTGATGTTAGTTGTACAACACAATTAACAAATGGAAAGAGGGAAGTTACCTTAATTACTTGTACAGATGACAGTAAGCATAGAGTTGTTGTAAAAGCAAGAGAAACCAAATAAAAAACAGTTATAAAATTCAATTTTATAACTGTTTTTTGTATGATAGAAAAATTGCTTTGCACGAAAGACACAAAAGGCACATATAATGTAGAAAGCAAAAAGTAGAGGAGGACAATACTTGTGGCAAAAATATTAATATTTAATAATGATACGGATCGAATGGAAACCTATTATAGAGGAGAGTCAGAACCTATGCCATATAATACAAATGGGACTTTGAGAGTAAGAGAATTTAGAGGTTCTAGCAAAAGTAATATTTTGTGGACAACAAAAAGGTGTATGCAAAGTTGGAATAGTCAGAGGTATATATTTGGAGCACCAATTCCAGTAGGATTTGCTTTTAAAAGACCATATGAGGGTGGACATGGAAACCAAAGTCAACATTATGCTGGAGTGGCTTTTGATGTAGGGCAGACACTTTCATCTAGTCAAAGAACGAGATTATGGCAATCGGCCAATAATTCTGGAGTATGGAGCTATGTAGAGCCGATCCAAATTACACCAACATGGGTTCATTTTGATAAAAGATTTGGAAGTCCTGCTTGTGCAACAGGAGGATTTCCAATGTTGAGAAGAGGTAGTCTAAGCAATTATGTACTAATTGCACAAGATGATTTAAATACATTAGGATTTAGGACTGGTGGATTAGATGGTATTTTTGGTTCAGCTACTTATAACGCAGTTGTTTCTTATCAACGTTCAAGAGGTCTTTCAGCGGACGGAATTGTTGGTTGTAATACTTGGAGGTCATTACAAGAAGATGTTGTAGGTACAGGAGCAACTAGTACCACAATAAATTAAACCTAAAGTGATAATACTTTAGGCTTTTTTCTTGTCTTTATCTATATTTTGTATTTTAATTAATTCGTTTGTTAATACAGATATAATGTTTTTATTGTAATCATTTAACTTTAAATAATCTTCTAAAAATTTATCGTCTGCAATATCATCTAAAATAGAAGTCTCATTATTGATTAAATCATTAAACAAAAAGTCAGAGTTTATATTTAGAGCTTTACAAACGTTAATAATAGTTGTAGCACTTCCAAAGGCAATACCTCTTTCTAATTGACTGATGTATCTAGGAGATAAAGATAACTTTTCTGCTAATTGTTCTTGTGTATATTCTACTTTTGATCTAGCTAGTTTAATTTTCTTGCCTATTGTTTTCCTTAAAATTTTTTCTTGACTATTCATGAGGCATTCCTCCTTATATTTTATATAAAAAGTATAGCAATTAGAATTTGAAAAAAGAACGAACTATCAATGAGAAAAAAGAGGAATAATCATACAAATAGTTCTATTTAAGTATTCTGCTCAGAGGTATAAATATATAAAGAAATATATCAATAAGTAACCCAATAATTACAAAAAAATAAAAAAATTTAAAAAAAAGCTTGCAAAATAACAAAACTTATATTAAAATTTAAGAGAAGTGGAGAAAAGTGGAACGAAGTGGTAAGAAAGTGGAGGAGGTGGAATTTAATTGCTAATTGGTGAATACGAGCATTCTATGGATGCAAAAGGCAGATTAATTATGCCAGCAAAATTAAGAAATGATATGGGAGAAAAGTTCATCGTAACCAAGGGATTGGATGGATGCCTATTCGCATTTTCACAAAATGAGTGGTTAAATTTCGAAACTAAGTTAAAAACACTACCACTTTCTGATAAAAATGCTAGAAACTTTGTGAGATTTTTCTTATCAGGCGCAACAGAGTGTGAAATAGATAAACAAGGAAGGTTCTTAATTCCTAATAATCTAAGAATAGCTGTAAATTTAGATAAAGAAGCTATTATTATAGGAGTAGGAACAAGACTTGAAATTTGGGATAAACAAACATGGCAGAATTGTGATGAGACTATTTCAGTAGATGAAATTGCTGAAAATATGACAATGTTAGGTATATAACTTGCAAAAGTTTATATAGATACTTAAGAAAAAGATACAAAAGATGAAATTTTAAGTTACAAAAGACAAACATACAAAAGAAAAAAATTTACCAAAGACAAAAGTACAAAAGAAAAAATTTTTAAGATACTAAAGATTTTGAAAATACATTAGATAATTTTTAGATACAAAAGAAGGTTTCAACATAAGATGATTGGAAAACCAAAAGATAAAAACATGGGAAAAATTCAGCTGGTAGTTTTCTAAAATTACCAGCTGTTTTTTAAGTAAATAGAAAACTTTACGTTTTTTAGAACTTTCAATAAAAAGTTTTTGAAAGCGAAATTTATCATTTGTGATGTTATTAAAGAGGTGCTAAATGGAATTTAAACATAAGCCAGTTATGCTAACAGAATGCATTGAAGGGTTGAAGATAAAACCAGATGGGACTTATGTAGATGGAACTTTAGGTGGAGCTGGACATAGCAAGGAAATAGTAAAAAGATTATCAGAAAAAGGCATGCTAATTGGAATTGACAGAGATGAAGAAGCATTAAAAGCAGCAAAAAATAATTTAAAAGAATTTTCTAATGTCAAATATGTTCATGATAATCATGATAATATCAAAGATATATTAGAGCAATTAAAGATAGATAAAGTAGATGGGGTTTTATTAGATTTAGGCGTTTCTTCCTATCAATTAGATGAACGAAATAGAGGATTTAGTTATTTAGGAGAAAATAAATTAGATATGAGAATGGATAAAACACAAAAATTAACAGCCGAAATCGTAATAAATCAATATACAGAACAAGAATTAGCAAATATCATTTATGAATATGGAGAAGAGAGATTTTCAAGACAAATTGCTAGAAATATTTGTAAAGTAAGAGAAGAACATCCAATCAAAACAACAAAAGAATTAACACAAATTATTGAAAGATCCATACCAAAATCAAAACAGAAGGATGGGCATCCAGCAAAGAGAACTTTTCAAGCAATTAGAATTGAAATCAATAATGAAATAAAACCATTATATAACACCATAAAAGACTGTATAGAGTGCCTAAAAGAAGAGGGAAGACTATGTGTCATAACCTTCCATTCATTAGAGGACAGAGTAGTAAAAAATGCTTTTATGGAAGCAAAAGGAAAATGCACATGCCCAAGCGATTTACCATATTGCGTATGTGGGGCGGAATCTCTTGGCAGAATAATAACTAGAAAACCAATAATAGCAACCAAGAAAGAGTTAGAAGAAAATTCAAGAAGTAAAAGTGCTAAATTGAGAATTTTTGAAAAAGGATAGGAGGTGAGTAACTTATGGCAAGAAGTAGATATGAATATGAGACGAGTCCACGAAAATTAGACCCCAATACACAAAAAAGAACACAACCAAAAAGAAAAAGGCTAAAAGTAGTAGAGGATCTACCAAGACAAGATGTCAAAATATCGAATGAACAGAAAAAAAGACAAATCCAATTAACTTTTGTAGTAATTGGTATATTTATATTACTATTAACCATAAGTTATAGAAACTCACAAATTAATGAAAAATTTAATCAAGTACAAACTTTAAAAAGAGAGCTATCTTCTCTTCAAAAGGAAAATGAACAATTAAAAGTTAGCATTGAAAATAGTTTGAATTTAAATAGTATTGAAAAACAAGCAAAAGAAAAGTTAGGAATGCAAAAATTAACAAATAAACAAACTGTGTATGTGACTTTACCAAAAAAGGATTATGTTGAATCCGCTTCTGAAGAGGTTGTTATTGAAAAAGAAAAAAATTGGTTTGAACAATTGGTAGATAAAATATTTAATCGATAAATTTTTAATAAAGTTTAATATATTACATCTTAAGTTGATGACATTGATTTTTCCAAATGGTTATTTATAAAGTTTTTACTAAAATAGAATAGTAATAAAGAAGAATCTTCCTAATAAAATGAATTAGGAGGTTTTTTTTATGAAGACAATTAAGCTTTCAAGTAAAAAGAAGATGAGAAATATATTATTTATTGTTTTTTTAATTATTATTTGTTTAATAGGAAGAATAGGATATATACAATTTATACAAGGAGAAGAACTTTCTAGCATGGCATACCAGCAGCAAACATTAGATAGAAGCATTAATCCAAAAAGAGGAACAATTTATGATACTACTGGAAAAAATGTGTTAGCAGTTAGTAGCACGGTAGAAACAGTAACAGTAAATCCAGGAAATATAGCCAAAGAAAACAAAGAAAAAGTAGCTAAAGTTCTATCAGATATTTTTGAATTGGATTACGCAAAAATCTTGAAAAAGGTAACAAAGAGAAGTTCGATTGAAACGATTGCTAGAAAAGTAGAAAAAGAAAAAACAGATCAACTAAGAATATGGATGGAACAAAATGGAATAACAACAGGAATTAATATTGACGAAGATACCAAAAGATATTATCCATATAGTACGATTGCCTCACAAATTATAGGTTTTTGTGGAAGTGATAATCAGGGATTAGATGGTGTGGAAGCAAAGTATGATACAGAATTAAAAGGAACACAAGGAGCCATACAGCGTCATACAGATGCCAAAGGCGGAGAAATAGGAGAAGAAGGAGAAAATTATGTGTCAGCAATCGATGGAAGTGATTTAGTACTAACGATTGATTTAAGTGTTCAATCTATTGTTGAAAAGTATTTAGAAGAAGCTTGTATAGACAATAATTGTACAGATGGAGGAAATGTTGTGGTAATGAATCCACAAAATGGTGATATTTTGGCTATGGCAACCTATCCAAATTATAATTTAAATCAACCTTATGAGGCTTATACAGATGAATTAAAAGAAGCTTGGGATAATATGGAACAAACAGAAAAAACAAAAAATTTACAAGCAGTATGGAGAAATAAAGCTATTGCTGATACGTATGAACCAGGTTCTGTTTTTAAAGTAATAACAGCATCAGCATCCATTGAAGAAGGTCTAGTGACCGATATTGATAAAGAAGGACAATTTTCTTGTACAGGAGCTATCGAAGTAGCAGGTGTTCGAATTAAATGTTGGAGACATTATAGACCACATGGTTCTGAAAGTTTACGAATCGGGCTAATGAATTCTTGTAATCCAGTTTTTATAGGTCTTGGACAAAAGCTAGGAGTGCATACTTATTATAGTTATCTAAATAAATTTAGGTTATTAAAAAGAACTGGAATTGATTTACCAGGAGAAGCCAATAGTATCTTTTTGGCAGAGGAAAAAGCAGGTCCTGTTGAATTAGCAACCATTAGTTTTGGGCAAAGATTTGAAATAACACCAATACAATTAGTTTCAGCAGTGTCTGTAATTGCAAATGGAGGTACTAGTATACAACCAAGAATTGTAAAACAAGTGATAGATAGTCAAACAGGAGAGATTCAAGATGTGCCAGTAAAAACAAATGGAGAGGTTATTTCTAAAGAAACATCAGAAAAAGTGCTAAGTATGATGGAATCGGTTGTAGCAGAAGGAACACGGAAAAAATGCTAAAGTAGCAGGTTATCGAATTGGGGGAAAAACAGGTACTTCAGAAGATGGGGTTAATACGAATAAATATGTTACTTCCTTTTGTGGGGTAGCTCCTATTGATCATCCTCAAGTAGTAGTTTTGGTTACTTTGTATAATCCGACTGGTGAGGGGGGACACCAAGGAGGTGGAGTGGCAGCACCAGTAGGAGGACAAATTTTTAGCGAGATTTTACCATACCTAGAAGTAAATCAGGGAAATGAAGAAGAAGTTGAGACAGTAGAGGAGATCGAAGCACCAGATTTATTAGGGAAAACGTTAGCAGAAGCACAAAAGATTGTAAAGGAAAGTGAAATAGAACTAGTGATTGAAGAAGAGACAGAAGAGTTAGATAAACAAAATGTTATGGTAAAAGAACAAGTACCAAAAGCAGGAATTATGATAAAAAAAGGAAGCAAAATTTATGCCAAATGGGAAGAAGCGGGAGAGAGGCACGTTCCTTAAAATCCCTTTTTCCCTCTTGACAAAGACATACTTTTTTTGATAAAAATAGATATAGTGAAAGTATCACAATTTATTTTTATGAAAAGGAGTCAATTTGATATGAAACATTTAATTGATATTAAAGATTTATCTGTTGAAGAAATAGAAGAATTAATCAAAGTAGCTAAAGATATCATCAGAAATAAAGAACAGTATTGTCATAAATGTGATGGTAAAAAAATGGCTACTTTATTTTTTGAGCCAAGTACAAGAACGAGACTTAGTTTCGAAGCTGCTATGATGGAGTTGGGAGGAAATGTACTTGGATTTTCAGAAGCATCTTCTAGTTCTGTATCCAAAGGAGAAAGTGTAGGAGATACTATAAGAGTCGTAGGAGCTTATAGTGATATTATTGCTATGAGACATCCAAAAGAAGGTGCTCCGTTAGTAGCATCACACAAATCCATTGTACCAATTATTAATGCAGGAGATGGAGGGCATAATCATCCAACTCAGACGTTAACAGATTTATTAACGATTCAATGTGAAAAAAATAGATTAGAAAATTTAACGATTGGTCTTTGTGGTGACTTGAAATTTGGAAGAACCGTACATTCCCTAATTACAGCTATGTCAAGATATAAAAATATTAAATTTGTATTGATTTCTCCAAAAGAACTTGTGATTCCAGAGTATATAAAAAGAGATACATTAGAAAAAAATCATATTGAATATTATGAAACAAACGATATAGAAGAATATATGGATAAGCTAGATGTATTGTATATGACAAGAGTTCAAAAAGAGAGGTTTTTCAATGAAGATGATTATATTCGATTAAAAGATTATTATATTTTAAATAAAGAAAAATTAGAAAAGGCAAAAGAAGATTTATGTATTATGCATCCATTACCAAGAGTCAATGAGATTGCAACTGATGTAGATGATGATAAAAGAGCTTGCTATTTTAAACAAGCAGAGTATGGAAAATACATTAGAATGGCACTTATTTTGAAATTATTGGAGGTTAAATAAATGAATATTGATAGTATCAAAAATGGAATTGTAATTGATCACATCCAAGCCAAAAAGGGAATGGAAATTTATGAATTGCTTAATTTAAAAGATTTGGATTGTTCGGTTGCTATTATAACCAATGCAAAAAGCAAAAAAATGGGAAGAAAAGATATCATAAAAATTGATAAAGATATGGAAATTAATATGGATATGATAGGTTTTATAGAACCAAATGCTACCATTAATGTTGTAAAAGATGATAAACTAGTGGACAAATATAGCGTGCAATTACCAGAAAAAATTGTAAATATTGCTAAATGCCAAAATCCAAGATGTATTACTTCAGTAGAAAAAGATTTAGACCAAATTTTTACTTTGACAGATAAGGAAAATCAAGTGTATCGTTGTCAATATTGTGAAATGAGTTTGAAATAATTGAATAAAAAAGAAATCCTCTAATAAGATATATTAGGGGATATTTTATATCAAATTAGCGGTTGCAATTCACAGTTTAGATAAGTAATAACAAAATTTATTAGTATTTTTATAAAATAACTCCCAGCTACATAATAGACTGTAGATCAAATGATATTAAAATTTTAATATCATTTGATAACATTCTATAATTTGCTGGTCCCCCCGATTTGTTATTTTATAAAAATATAATAAATTTTGCATATAAAATTTTAACTGTGAATTGTAACAATTAACGATGAGTTTTCTAAAAAAAATCTGCAAAAAACTATACAAAATACTAATTTAGTTATATAATGTAAAAAATATTGCTATTTAACTTTAATCTAAATATTTATATGGATTAAGTATGTTAGAAAGGAATGAAAAAAATGAAATTAAGAGAGATGCTAGTTGGATTAGAAGGGTTAAAAGTAAAAGGAGATTTGGAATTAGACATTAAAGAAATAGAAAGCAATTCCAAAAGTGTAAAGAAAAATTATTTATTTATTGCCATAAAAGGCTTTGATGCAGATGGACATCAATATATTGGTGATGCCATTAAAAAAGGAGCAGTTGCTGTTATGGTAGAAGAAGGATGTGACCTAAAAGCATTAGCGATACCAGAAGGTATTACAATTATTATGGCAAAAAATACAAGAGAAGCTTTGGCTGTTTGTTCTTCTAATTTCTATGATAACCCATCCAGAAAGTTTAAATTAATAGGAGTGACAGGAACAAAAGGAAAAACAACAACAACTTTTATGATAAAAGAAATATTAGAAAAAGCAGGTAAAAAAGTAGGATTAATTGGTACAATTGCTACTTATAGAAATGGGAAAAAAGTAAAAGACAGTGATAGAACAACGCCAGAAAGTTTAGAATTGCAAAGAGAATTTGCCGAAATGGTAAAAGCAGGTGTAGAAGCTGTTGTAATGGAGGTATCTTCACAAAGTTTAAAATTACACAGGGTAGATGGTTGCGAATTTGATATCGTATTATTTACTAATTTTTCAGAAGATCATATTAGTGAGAAAGAACATCCTGATATGGAAGACTACTTCCATTCTAAACTAAAATTATTTGAAATGTGTAAAATAGGAATTACCAATGCCGATGATTTATATGGAGCTAAAATACCTAAGCTGTTTCCAGATAGCAATATAACGACTTATGGAATTGATAATTTTGCGAATGTTTTAGCAAAAGATATCACGATTACTAATTCTTATGTGGATTTTAAGGCGAAAATAACAGATAGAAATGAAAGAGTAAAAACTAGCATACCAGGAAGATTTAGTGTATATAATTCATTAGCTGCTATTTGCGTGGCACAAAAATTTGGTATATCTCCAGAAGTGGTAAAAGAGGCTTTAATAGATGTAAGAGTACCAGGAAGGTCAGAGCTTGTTGATAATAAAAAAGAAATACCAATTATGATTGATTATGCTCATTCGCCAGAAAGCTTACAAAATATATTACAAGCTGTAAAAAGTTATACAAAAGGAAAAGTGATTTCTGTGTTTGGATGTGGTGGTGATAGAGATAGTGGTAAAAGACCAATTATGGGAGAAATATCAGGAAGAATTGCTGATTTTACTTTTATTACATCCGATAATCCAAGAACAGAAAAACCAGAAGAAATTGTTAGCCAAATAGAAGAAGGAATTAAAAAGACGAAAGGAAAATATAAAGTGGTTGTTGATCGAACAGCAGCTATCAAGGAGGCAATTCAAATGGCAACCAAAAGGGATATTGTTATTCTTGCTGGAAAAGGACATGAGCCATATCAAGAGATAAATGGGAAAAAGCTTCCTTATGATGAAAGAATAATTGTCAATGCGATTATAGAAGAATTATAATATTTTATATTTCAATTTTATTATTTCTTATTTATAACTCTTAGGCTGCATAACAGACTGTAAACCAAATTGAAAATTTGGTAACAGTCTATAATTTGTTGGTCACCCCGATTTGTTATTGCATAAAAAAATAATAAAATTGAAAATAAAGTAGTACTACAAGAAAAGGAGAAAGGTTTGGTAAAATGAGAATTGAAACATATATGTTAATCATAGCGTTTGTAACAGCTATTATATTAGGTTTTATTATCATACCAATATTGAGAAAATTAAAAGTAGGACAAATCGAAAGAGATGATGGACCACAATCTCATTTGAAAAAACAAGGAACACCGACTATGGGTGGGATTATTATGATTGTTACTATGATTTTAGTAGTGACAGGAGCGTATATTTTTTTGAGTATACAATCACAAAATGAGACAGCGAATCGATTAATACCTATGCTAATACTAACAATAGGATTTGGTTTAATCGGTTTTATTGATGATTTTAAAAAATTAGTGTTAAAAAATACAAAAGGTTTAAAACCAAGTTACAAAATGCTGGGATTGTTATTAATTTCTGTTATCTATGTCGTTTATTTAGTAGAGGGATTACATATAGGAACTGATACATATATTCCGATTTTGAAAATATATATTAATATACCAATTTATTTATATATCCCATTTGCTATTATTGTTATTTTAGCAACGACGAATGCGATTAACTTAACAGATGGAATAGATGGACTTTCTTCTAGTGTTTCTGCTATTATTATTACTTGCTTAACGGTTATAGGAATGATGGCAGAAATGAAAGAAATATCTATATTTGGAAGTATTGTAATAGGTAGCGTATTAGGATTTTTAATGTTTAATTTACACCCAGCAAAAGTGTTTATGGGAGATACAGGTTCTCTACTTTTAGGGGGCGTTATTTCCGCCATAGCTTTGTATTTAAAGATGCCACTATTACTTGTTTTGATTGCTTTGGTCCCAGTATTGGAGACGCTTTCTGTTATGATACAAGTCGTGTATTTTAAAAAGACAGGAAAAAGATTTTTCAAAATGGCTCCATTGCATCATCATTTTGAATTGTTGGGTTGGAAAGAAAGTAAAGTAGTAATTATATTTAGTTTGATTACTTTAGTTTTGTGCATAGCGGGATTAAAAATTGTTTAGTTAAATATTAAATTTATTATAATTTTGTAAAGATAAAAAATAAAAAGATTTAAGCTTATTGATTCCCCCGAATTGTGACTTCATAAAAATAGAATAAACTTAATAATAAAAGAGTAAATTGTGTTTTAATTTCTAGAAAGGAAAAGGTTTTTCATGGCGAAGAAAAGAAAAGAAAAGAGTTTCTCAAGTTTTTTAAATAATCCGATTGATTTTACTTTATTAATTACCATATTGTTATTGCTTTCAATTGGTTTAATTATGGTATTATCAGCCAGTTCACCTTCTGCTTTAGCAGAAAGTGGAGATAGCTATTCTTATTTTTCAAAACAGTTAATATTTGCTATTTTAGGAATTGTTGCCATGTTGTTTATATCTAAAATTGATTATCGATTTTATCAAAAATTTTATAAACATGCTTGGTGGATTGCTCTTATCTTATTAGCATTAGTATTAGTTGCTGGGAGGGAAGTAAATGGAGCTAAGAGATGGATTTATGTAACAGAAACATTATCTTTTCAGCCATCTGAGATGGTAAAATTACTAATGATTATATTTTATGCTGGAATTTTAATGAAAAATAGAGATGAATTAGGCAGGTATACGAAAGGATTTATTAAGCATATGTGCTTATTAGCACCGATTATAGGACTTTTGCTATTAGAACCACATTTTAGTAGCTCCATTGTTATTATAGGAATTTGTTGTATTATGATGATTACAGCAGGATGTAAATTTTGGCAGTTTTTGCTAACTGGAAGTGTTGTCGGTGTACCAGCTATAATAGGATTAATTTTATTAGAACCATATAGATTACAAAGGGTTGTTACTTTCTTAGACCCATGGAAAGATGCGACAGGAGATGGTTGGCAAGTCATTCAAAGTTTATATGCTATTCGGCTCTCGGAGGACTATTTGGAGCAGGATTGGGAGAAAGTAAGCAAAAGTTTCTATATATACCAGAACCACATAATGATTTTATCTTCTCAATTTTAGGAGAAGAATTAGGATTTATCGGTTGTATTGCTGTTTTAGTTTTATTTGCTATTTTTATCTGGAGAGGAATTTTAATTGCTATGAGAGCACCAGATATGTTCGGAAGCTTAATAGCAGTTGGAATTACTGCTCTAGTGGCAATACAAGTTATTATTAATGTAGCAGTTGTAACTTCATCTATGCCAGCAACAGGAATGCCATTACCATTCTTCAGTTACCGGTGGAACAGCATTATTTATACTATTATGCGAGATGGGAATATTGCTGAATATATCAAGAGCAAGTGCTAAATCATGATTTTGGGGACGGAGGAAAAAATCATGATTGAAAAAATACTTAAAATCATGTTACTAGTCAGCCTTATTATTTGTTTTCTCACTAAAAAAATATAAGAGTAGGCTGAACGGTAATAAAATCATGATTTTTTCCTCCGTCCCCAAAATCATCCTCTAAATTATTGAAGAAGGAGTTTGAAATGAGAGTAATTATAGCGGCAGCTGGAACAGCTGGGCATATTAATCCAGGGCTAGCCATTGCTAATAAGATTAAGCAAGAAGAAAAAGATTCTAACATTATATTCATTGGAACAACAAGAGGACTAGAAAATGATCTAGTTCCAAGAGCTGGTTATGAATTAAAAACAATTGATGCATATGGATTAAGTAGGAAGATTTCGATTGAAAATATAAAAAAGATGATGAAAACCTTGAAAGGATTTTCAGAAGCAAAAAAAATTATAAAAGAATTTAAACCAGATATCGTAATTGGAACAGGTGGTTACATATGTGGTGCTGTTATTGCATCAGCTCATAGTTTGCATATTCCAACTATGTTGCATGAAAGTAATAGTTTCCCAGGAAAAGCAGTAAAGATGTTGGCGAAAAAAACAGATACAATTTTAGTGTCTTTTGAAGATGCTATTCCAAGAATTAAAAATGCAAAAAATGTAGTACATACTGGTACTCCTATAAAAATAAAGAAACAAGAGTATGGAATAAATGAAAAAAATAGAATTTTGAAAGAAATAGGTCTAAATGAAACAAAACCAATTATCTTAGTATCTGGTGGCAGTCAAGGTGCTCAGAAAATTAATGAGACAATTGTTGAAATTATAAGAAACAAATTAAATAAAAATTATCAAATGATATGGGCAACTGGACCAAAACAATTCGATATTGTAAAAGAAAACTTGGAAAATAGTAATATAAATATGAATCATTTAGAGAATATGAAAATTCTGCCATATATTTATAATATGGAGGAAATAATGAATATTGCCGATGTTATAATTGGTAGGGGAGGAGCTATGACAGTAACAGAAATTTCTAATTTAGGAAAGCCTTCCATACTAGTGCCACTTCCTAATGTTAGTCATAATCATCAGTTGTATAATGCCAAAGTTTTAGAAAATATAAAGGCAGCGAAAATTATTTTAAATGAAGAATTAACAGGAGAAAAATTAAATCAGGTAATCGAAGAAATTATCTTAGATAAACTTAAGTTACTGGAGATGGGGAAAAATGCATTGAAAGTTTCAACCAATCAAGTAGAGAATAAAATTTATCAAGAAATTAAAAAGCTAATTACGAAAAAATAACGAGTAAAAAGGGAATGAAAAGAATGCTTAAAAATATACAATTTAATAAAATTATATTAGTATCATTTATAATCAGTTTGATGATTATTAGTGGATTAGGAATACTTTTTCTTAATTCACTTAATGATTTAAGTGGACAAATGGAGGCAGAACAAGTTGTATCGATACAAGAATTACGAAGTCAAACGGTGAGAATATTAGGAATTTGCGGTGTTATATTGGCAATGGTTCATATCATAGCTGCCATATATTTATCCAGATATATTATTTATCCGATTAATAAATTGATTAAAAGTGCTGAGAAAATTGCAGAAGAGGATAAAAATCGCAAGAAGAATTTCAAAAATAGAAAAAGAAATGAACCACAAGACTTAGAAAATGTATTAGGTGTTATGACTCTTGAATTAGAGGAAAAATTAAGTGAAGTATCAACACAGAAAAATCAAATTGAAACAATCTTACTCCATATGACAGATGGAATTATAGCATTTAATATGCAAGGAGAAATCATCTTAATTAATCCAGCTGCTAAGAAATTCTTGAGTATTCGCCCAGAAGATAATACATTTGAGGACATCTTTAGGAAGTTTAAACTGGATATTAATATGGAAAAAATAATCTATTTAGAGAACTGGACGTCAACAGAGCAAAGAATCCAGGTAGAAGACAAATATATGAATGTATTTTTTGCACCTTTTAAAAACGAAACTGATCGACCAGATGGTGTAATAGCTGTTATACAAGATATTACAGAGCATGTAAAATTGGATACAATGCAAAAAGAGTTTGTGGCAGATGTTTCCCATGAGTTGAAAACACCAATTACTTCTATTATGGGGTATGCAGATACATTGTTAGAAGGAGAATATGAAAAAGAAACACAAGACAAGTTCTTAAATGTAATTGCTACAGAAGCAAGGAGAATGGCAAAACTAGTAACTGATTTATTGACATTATCACGTTACGACAATAATAATAAAATTATACAAAAAGAAGCTTTTGATTTGGGAGATTTGGTGAAGAAATGTCAAGATAAAGTAGCGATTGAAATCAAAAAGAAGAATCATAAAGTAAATTGTTTTGTGACTGCTGATGTTCCACCTGTTTATGCAGATAAATATGATATTGAAAGAGTCGTATTAAATATTTTAACTAATAGTATAAAATATACAAAAGATGGTGGCGAAATTAAAATATATGTAGGTTTTGTTTATAATGATGCCTATATTAAAGTTTTTGATAATGGAATTGGAATTCCAGAGGATGATTTAAACCGAATTTTTGAGAGATTTTATCGAGTGGACAAGGCTCGCACTAGAGAAATGGGAGGTACAGGACTTCGGACTTTCCATTGCTAAGGAAATTTTAGATAAGAATGGCGGAAGTATTGATATTAAGAGTGTAGTTGGACAAGGCACAGAGGTTGTAGTACGAATTCCAACAAAACAGTAAAAACAACTTTTTTGATTTTTCACTAAAAAATATAATAAACTCTTGCAATAGGGTGTAAAAAAATTTTTAACTTAATTTATTTTGTGATTGAAAAATCAGGAAGATTAATGTATAATGATACAAGATAAAAAAACAAATAAGGAGAGATTACGTTGAGTGAAAAAACAAAAGATATTTTAGAATGGATTTATTGTATTGTGATTGCATTGGTATTGGCTATGCTATTTCGTTATTTTATCGGGACACCGACAATTGTAAAACAAGTTTCTATGTACCCAACTTTAATACAAGATGAAAGATTATGGTTAAATCGTTGGGGGAGAACTACCAAAACATTACCTAAAAGAGGAGAAATTATAACCTTTGAAGAACCAGCTAAAATAACTTATACAGCTTCTGAAATAGATAAAAGCAATCCAATAGCAAAGTACCGTCAAAAAAATGCATTTCAATGGTTTGTTAATAATTTTTTAGAAGTCGGAAAGAGAAGTTATATTAAAAGAGCAATCGCTTTACCAGGTGAACATGTAGAAATAAAAGAAGGAAAAGTATATATCGATGGAAAAATATTGGAAGAACCATATTTACAGGAAGGAATTGTAACAGATGTATCAGAAACAGGATTTGATGATTTTATTGTTCCTGAAAATTGCATTTTTGCTATGGGAGATAATAGAAATCATAGTACAGATTGTAGGTCATTTGGTTGTATTCCATTGAAAGAGATTGAAAGCACAGTTGCGATTAGAATTTGGCCATTAAATAAATGGGGGAAGGTTCAATAAAAAATTTTCTAGTATATAAAGTTTAATATATTTTATAAAAAATATATTAAACTTATATTAAGATTAAGAATTATTATATAAAGAGGAAAAAGGATGTTTGAAGAAATAATTGGCAATAATCAAATAAAACAGATGCTAACAAAGTCAATTCATAATGAGACTTTATCACATAGTTATTTGTTTATTGGAATACAGGGAATCGGGAAAAAGATGTTAGCTATGGAATTTGCTAAAAATATTTTATGTACTGAAAAAGAGCAAGATAATACATGTAAATCTTGTATCGAATTTGAGAGTAACAATCATCCTGATTTTATGTATGTAGAACCAGAGGGGAATAGTATTAAAATTGAACAAATTCGTGTTTTACAAAAAAAGATACAGGAAAAGCCAATTATATCAAATAAAAAAGTATATATCATAAATGATGCAGATACGATGACGATAGAAGCCCAAAATTGTTTATTGAAAACATTGGAGGAACCTCCTGAATTTGCAACTATTATTTTAATAGGGAGTAATGAAAATGCATTTTTAGCAACGATAAAATCTAGGTGCATGATACTTAGATTTCAACCCATTGCTGATGAAGAAATAAAACAATATATGGAAATGAACTATAGTATGAGTAATATAACTCAAAACTATTTATCGATATGGCAAGGAAGCATAGGAAAGGCGATCCAATTGAAAGATAAGCAACTAGAATATGATAAGTTAGATTATATGATAGATAGTTTAGATAAAAAGGATTTGCTTGAAATGATACAGCTAGCAGAACCGCTGTATAAAGCAAAAGATGAGATTTTTGAATTATTAGAGTATATGAATGTATTGTTGTTAAGTTATGCAAAAGTGAATTGTTTATACACAAATTGTATTAATATTGTGGAAAATACGAAAAAAAGGTTGAAACAAAATGGAAATTATGATATGTGTATAGATAGTCTTGTTTTTAACATATGGGAGGAATTTAGTTGAAAAATATAATAGGAGTTAGATTTAAAAAATTAGGAAAAATATATTTTTTTAATCCAAAAAGATTGAGAGTGAGAAAAGGGGACAAAGTTATTGTAGAAACAGCACAAGGAGAAGAATATGGAGAAGTTATGATACCCAATCGTTGGGTAGAAGATGACAAAATTGTTCTACCATTAAAAAGAGTAATAAGAATTGCAAACTATAGAGATCATAAACATTATGAAGAATGTAGAAGAAAAGAAAAAGAAACATTTGAAGTATGCTTAAAGAAAATAAAAGAGCACAATTTAGACATGACTTTAACAGATGTTGAATATAAATTTGATAATAGCAAAATTTTATTTTACTTTACAGCAGATGGAAGAATTGATTTTAGAGAGCTAGTAAAAGATTTAGCAGCTATCTACAAAACTCGTATTGAATTAAGACAAATAGGGGTTAGAGATGAAGTAAAAAGAATTGGTGGAAATGGGGTTTGTGGTAGAGAACTTTGTTGTTGTTCTTTCTTAAGTGATTTTGAAACTGTATCAATCAAAATGGCAAAAGAACAAAACATATCATTAAATCCATCAAAGATATCAGGAAATTGTGGAAGATTAATGTGTTGTTTAAAATATGAAAACAATGTTTATGAAGAAAAATTAGAAAAAATTCCTAATATAGGAGCTATTGTAGCAACAGAAGAAGGAGAAGGAGAAGTAGACGCAATTGAAACATTAAAGGAACGAGTAAGAGTCAAAATAAAAGATAATGAAGATGGCTATTTCTACAAAAGATATGATGTGAAAGATATAAAAGTAATCAAAGATGCTGTTGCAGAACAAATAAATCAAGAAGAATTAGAACATAAAAAAGAATTAGAAGAACTAGAAAAATTAGAAAAACAAGATAAGTAATACCTTTAGGTACATTCTTTAAAAGAATAATTAAATGTGGTTTTAGGAGGTGAAAATGATGGCATATAAGATTACAGACAAATGTATTTCTTGTGGAGCTTGTGCAGCAGAATGTCCAGTACAATGTATAGCACAAGGTGATGATAAATTTGTAATAGATGAATCAGCTTGTATCAGTTGTGGTACTTGTGCAGGAGTTTGCCCAGTCGAAGCACCAGTAGAAGAATAAACAATTATAAAATAAAACCCAAAATGTTAGATAAAGTAACATGGAGGGCTTTTTTTATGGCAAAAAATAAGAAAATTAAGGAGAAAATAATTGATTTATTAATATCATAAAGTATATAATAGAAGTATCAAATAATTAGGGGTGAGATGAGTGCAAGAAGAATTTAAAGATAATATGGATAATCAAGAGAGTGAGAAGGAGATACAGACATTTGAAAAGAAACTTACCAATAAGAAATCAGCTATTCTAAATTTAAGTTTGATTTTTATTATATTTCTAGGTTTGTTTATTTATATGATAAAAGTAGATGGAATCGAAAATATTATCAATGTCTTAAATAGTGTAGACTATAGATGGGTATTAGCTGGATTAGTATGCTTACTAATTCATTGGACTTGTGAGAGTTTAAACTTACACATACCAATCAAGAAAATATATCATGACCAAAAATTTGTCAATTCAATTAAGGTGTCAATGATAGGACAATTATTTAATAATATAACTCCATTTTCAAGTGGAGGGCAACCAATGCAAGCATATGAATTAAATAAGACAGGAAAAAGAGTAAGTGATTCCTTATCAGCAATGGCCATAAAATTTATCATAACACAGATAGCTCTAGTAGTTTCTACATTAGTTGTTGTTGTGATAGAATTTGACTTTTTCAAAACTTTAATGCAAGATTACTTGTGGATAGCTATGCTAGGATTTATTGTTAATATCATAGCAATCATAGTTATGATAGTAGCAGGAATAAAAAAGGAGATAATTATATATATTACAAATCCAATTGTTAAATTATTAGGAAAAATGCACATTATAAAAGAGGTAGAAAGAACCATAGAGAAATTAAACAAAAGTATAGACAATTTTGGAAACCAATTTGTAACTATGAAATCAGAAAAAACAATGGTAATAAAAATGTTTATCATAGCAGTGATACAAAGTATAGCATATTATTCGATTACTTATATGGTATATAGAGCATTCAGAAACCATGGAATTAGCTTTTTACAAATCATTCCAACGCAAGCTTTCTTGTTATTAATCATGACATTTATTCCAACACCTGGTTCAGGACTTGGAGCAGAAGGCGGATTTTACTTATTATTTAACTCTATTTTCCAAAATGGAACGATTAACATGTCTATCTTATTCTGGAGAATCTATACTTTTTATTTACCAATCATCGCAGGAGCTTTCTTTTTAATACCTACGAAAAGAAAATGAGACAAGAGGGACAGGTTTGTTTTGTCTCATGAATTAAATAGAAAAATGTCGAAAAGTAAAAATAACAAAAAACGACAGAAAATATGAGACAAAACAAACCTGTCCCCCCTTGTCTCAAAAGGAGAAAATGAAAAAATGGAAACACTAATTATTGCAGGTGGAGATATCAATAAAGAAGAATTGGCAAAATATTGTAAAGAAGATAGTCGGACAAAATATTATTGCTGTTGATAGAGGTTTAGAAGTTTTATATGAACTTGATATAATGCCAAATCACGTAGTGGGAGACTTTGACTCAGTAAATATAGAAATATTGCAATTTTATCAAAATAATTCACAAATTATTTTTCATAAGTATAATCCAGAGAAAGATAATACAGACACAGATATTGCCTTAAAACTTGCTATTGAGTTAAATAGTTCAAACATTACGATTATGGGGGCACTTGGAAAAAGAATGGATCATGCGTTAGCCAATGTCCATATTCTTAAAGATGCACTAGAAGTGGGAATTCCATGTAAAATATTGGATGCGCATAATAAAATTTATTTAGTAAAAGATAATATTACTTTAGTTAAAAATAAAACCTATGGAAAATATATTTCTTTTATTCCATTAACTACTACAGTGGAAGGAATTACGTTAGAAGGTTTTAAATATCCTTTAAACAATGCTTCTTTATCAATTGGCTTGAGTTTAGGGATTAGTAACGAGATAGTAGAAGAGGTAGCTACTGTCGAATTAAAGCAAGGAATTTTAATCGTGATAGAAAGCAGGGATTAGAGGAACGTTCCTCTAATCCCTGTTTGTAATTTCTTCTAAATCTAAAAGTTCTTGCCATCTGTTGTCAACTTCCTTTTGGAATTCTTCTATCATCCACTCATTGCCAGGCTTAAACATATGTCTAAATCTTTTTTGTGGTTTCAGGAATTCTTCGATTGGTAATTTTTTGGCTGGTTTATAGCTGATTTTATATTTGCCATCGATTACTTCGTATAAAGGCCAGTAACAAGTTTCAACAGCCAATTTGTTAATCTGCATTAATTGATCTGTTGGATATCCCCATCCTCTAGGACAAGGAGCCATGACATTTAAGAAAGCGGGTCCTTCTGTATAAATAGCTTTCTCAGCTTTTTCGTATAAATCTTTGAAGTTCATATAGCCAAGGGTTTGTGCGACATAAGGAAGATGATGCCCTACCATGATTTTAGCTAAATCTTTTCTTGACTGCATTTTTCCTGGTAGCACTTTTCCGACAGGAGAAGTTGTGGTGTCTGCAAATTTTGGAGTAGCAGAAGAACGTTGAATTCCTGTGTTCATGTAAGCACCATTGTCATAACATACATAAACCATGTCGTGACCACGTTCCATAGCTCCTGATAAACTTTGCAATCCAATATCATAGGTTCCGCCGTCTCCACCAAAAGCGATAAATTTAGTATTTCCTTCTGGTAATTTTCCTTGTTTTTTCATAGATTGATAGGCTGCTTCTGCTCCTGCTAGGGTAGCACCAGCACATTCAAAAGCTGTATGAATAAAGGAATCGGTCCATGCGGTATAAGGATAAATGAAAGTGGAAACTTCCATACATCCAGTAGCTCCGGCAAACAACCGCATGGTCTTCTGGTTTTAAAGCTCTCATAATATGTCTTGCTACTGGAGGAGCTCCACATCCAGCACACATTCTATGTCCCGCTGTAAATCTTGAAGGTTTATTCGCAACTACTTCTTTTACATTATAAGCCATTATTTGTCACCTTCCTTTCTTAATCCTAAGTAACGATAAGGATTATCGATTTTATTTGTTTTTACAATTTCTAATAAATCATTGTATACAGATTCGATATCATCTGCTTTGGTATCTCTACCACCAATACCATAGATATAGTTGACAGCTGGCACGTGGATTTGATTTACATACATAGCTGATGTTACATCTTCAAATAAAGCGCCACCAGCAGCATTTAAAGAATCTGCTCTGTCTAATATTGCCATTGCTTTTACACAAGATAAAGCTTTTGCTACTTCGTCTACGGGGAATGGTCTAAATACACGGATTTTTAAAAGCCCTGCTTTGATTCCTTTTTTTCTTAAATTGTCAACTACAAATTTAGTAGTTCCAGCAGTTGAGTTCATACAAACGATAGCAATTTCGGCATCTTCAAGTTGATATTCTTCGAATAAACCATAACCTCTACCTGTCATTTTTTCAAAATCTTTGGATACATCTAAAATGACTTGTTTTGCATTTTTCATAGCAATTGCTTGCTGTGCCTTGTGTTCAAACAGATAAGTTTGTAAATCTAAGGGACCAACAGCAATTGGTTCTTCCTTATTTAATAAATAATGCTCTGGTTGGTATTCTCCGACAAATTCTTTTACTTTGTCATCTTCTACTAATTCAATATTTTCAATGGCATGAGAGGTAATAAATCCGTCTTGACATACCATTAATGGTAACATGACGTCTTTATGCTCTGCAATTCTATGAGCCATTAAGGTATTGTCATAGGCTTCTTGGTTGTTTTCTGAAAATAGCATAATCCAACCACTATCACGTACTCCCATAGCATCTGAATGATCACAGTGAATGTTTAATGGACCAGATACTGCTCTGTTTACTAGTGATAAAACAATTGGTAATCGTAAACTAGAAGCGATATAAATCATTTCCCACATTAGGGATAAACCATTGGCAGAAGTGGCTGTCATAGCTCTTGCTCCTGCTGCTTCTGCTCCAATACAAGCAGACATGGCACTGTGTTCACTTTCTACTGCAACAAATTCTGTGTCAACGGTTCCATTTGCTACAAAGGTAGAAAAGTATTGTGGTATTTCTGTAGAAGGGGTAATAGGGAAGGCTGCTACAACGTCTGGATTAATTTGTTTCATGGCAGTAGCTGCTGCTTCATTACCACTTAATCTTTCTCTAATACTCATTTTAAATCTCATTCCTTTCTTGAAGTGCTTATTTAATTTGGAAAAGAATAGTTATATGGCTATTATTTTTCAAATTATTCTTCCTTCATTTCAATTGCATTGAATGGACAAACCTTAGCACATACGCCACATCCCTTGCAATAATCATAATTAAAATCTTCTCTTAACATATCTTTATTAACTGGAATTGCATTCTCTGGACAAACAGGAAAACAAAGTCCACATTGTTTGCATTTATCACTTAAGAAAATAGGACATACACTCCTCCAATCGCCAGTCTTAAATTCTTTTGCGTTTCCAGCAGTATAGATATCACCACCAGGAGTTAGCTTTTCCATAGGGGTGTTGTTATTAATTTCTGTCATATCTTTTTTACCTCCTTTAATGCTAATTCTAATGCTTTCATATTACCGTCAATTACTTCCGGTTTTTTGGCAAATTTGTGTTGAAAAGAACCTTTCATATCTTCTAGTAAAGCTTCATCTGTCATAATGCCACTTACTTTGACAATTGCCGCAAGCATAGGTGTATTAGGAAAATATTTTCCTAAAGCTTCTTCTGATATTTTTCTAGCATCTATGGTATAAATGTTGCCTTTGTATCCTTTTAATGCAGTTTTTAGATAATCTGTTGATTTTGTGGTATTAATAACAATAGCTCCGGTTTCTTTTAATCCTGCTGTTACATCAACACATTCTAAAAGAGTGTCATCAACCACTACAACATAGTCAGGTTCATAAATATTACTATGAATGGTGATAGGATTACTGCTAATACGGTTATAAGCTGTAATCGGAGCTCCCATTCTTTCTGGCCCATATTCTGGAAAACCTTGAATATATTTGCCTGTGTTGAAAGCGGCATCTGCTAATAATAAGGATGCGGTTTTGGCACCTTGACCACCTCTACCATGCCATCTAATTTCTATTAAGTTATCCATGTTTTGATAGCCTCCTTTTTTGTTTTTATGGTTTTAGTATATGCCTAAATAAAATTGATGTCAAGAGAAATTAGTCGAATTGAACGGAGGCTCATAATTGATATAAAAACTAAGCAAATGAAAAAATAGTTTTAATACTTTACAATTTCTATTTTTCTGATATAATAGAGGATATAAAAAAGAAAGGGGATTTTTATTATGAAAAAAGGTGGAAAAATTGGAATTATTACAGGAGTTATTATTTTAATCATTGCAATAGCAGGAGGTTATTTCTTCATCAATGATAGGACACAAAAAGCTAAAATAATGGAAGAATTTTCACAAATAGAAGAATTAACAAAATCAGGAGAATTTGATATGGATGCATTAAATGAAAAGACTGGCACAATTGTATCAAGTGGTAAATATGCAAATGTTGAAAAAGCAGCTAAAAACTATGCATCTGAGTTATTCAATACAGCCTATGAAATTAGAACAATATTAGGAGACGAAAAACTAGCACAACTATTAACAGCTGATAACTATGAAAAAGACGGACCTGAATTTACAGAGACTAAAAAGTACTTAAGTGAAACCAAACAAAAATTAGAAGATGGAAAAACAAAAATGTTATCTTACTTAGAAGAAGGTAAAATCAATTCATACATAGAAGCAGAAACAAAAGATGCCTATAGTATTGAGTTGTATCAACAATTACTGAAAGAAGATATTGAAATATCTGACAAAGAAAAGCAAGAATTAGAAAAATCTATTGAAAAAGTACAATCTATGTTAAACATTGAAGAAGAAGTGATTAATTTTTTAGTTGAGAATAAGGATCAATGGAGAGTACAAGGGGGTCAGATCTTATTTAATTCTAATAGCTTAGTGACAAAATATAATGGATTTTTAACGAAATTAAGAATATTATAGAAAAATTTAGGCATAATTTATAACAAGAAAGGGGATTATAGATGAAGGATACAATCATAACAGATTCAATCTTATATATAGGAGCAGATGATAAGGATATTAGATTATTTGAATCACAATATGAAGTACCAAATGGAATGGCATATAATTCCTATTTCATAAAAGATGAAAAAAATGTGGTATTAGACACAGTTGATAGAAAAGTTACCAATACTTGGCTAGAAAATTTGGAAAAAGTATTAGAAGGAGAAACAGTAGACTATTTAGTAGTTTCTCACCTAGAACCAGACCATGCCTACAATATAGGATTATTAGTAGAAAAATATCCAGATATGAAAATCATAGGAAATGCAATCACATTCAATATGTTACCTAATTTCTTTGACATTGATTTAACGGATAAGAAAATAGTGGTAAAAGAAGGGGATATCATAAATATTGGAAAA
>CANOYI010000008.1 GCA_947571515.1 uncultured Clostridium sp.
ATAATATATTAAGCTTTCTCACTAAAAAATATAAGAGTAGGCTGAACAGTAACATCATTTTTGCAAAAAGTCGAAACTTGAACTAATAATTTCTTTACATTTATTTTTTTGTATAGTATAATCGTTTTGTAAAATTTATCAATAAGGAGTTTAATATGTTAAAGAAATATTTATTGGTATTTTTAATCTCTATGGTACCATTAATTGAATTAAGAGGAGCTGTCCCTGTTGGTTTAAGTCAATTATGGGGAGATTCCCTTCCTATTCTTCCACTTTATATTACTTGTATTATAGGAAATATGTTACCAGTACCATTTATCTTCTTTTTTGCTAGAAAAGTTTTGCTATGGGGAACAGATAAAAAATTTATTGGCAAGTTTTTTAAATTTTGTTTGGAAAAAGGAGAAAAGGGTGGTAAGAAATTACAGGAAAAAGCAGGACGCGGTTTATATTGGGCTTTATTTCTTTTTGTAGGAATACCACTTCCAGGTACAGGAGCTTGGACAGGAACCTTGGCAGCTAGCTTTTTAGATATGGATTTTAAGAAGAGTGTAATTGCAGTTATTGCTGGTGTAATTTTAGCAGGTATCATAATGGGATTAGCATCTGTTGGAATATTTGGTGCAGTTGGTACGATTTTTAGCTAAAAGATGGTGATATTTATAATTAATAAATATCACCATCTTTTAGCTAAAACTTGTAAAAATTATTCATCCTCTATTTTAATTTGTCCTTTTATTTCTTCCTTGTCTTCTAAAACTTTGACCATCTTTTTCATCGCTATTTTATAATCAATATAGTCTTCAATCAATATACGAATAACCGCAATCACCGGTACTGCTAAAAACATACCCAATATTCCAAAATAAGCACCACCGACTGTAATAGCAAATATAACTAGCAACGGACTAATTTTCAAAGATTGACCAATAATCTTAGGATTAATAATATGAGCATCAATTTGTTGCAAAATGATGACTACAATTAGCATCCAAATAGCCTGTGATAAGCCCCCTGTTATCAAGGTAATAATTGCTGCAATTACAGTAGCAATTATCGCTCCAATACAAGGAATCATATTAAACAAGCCAATCAAGAAACCTAATAATGGAGCAAATTTTATTTTCATAATACTCATAGCTATCGTAACTAAAATACCTACAATAATAGCATCTAAAAACTGGCTAGCAATAAATTTAAAAAATATCTCATTCGAGTTATTAAAATATTTGCCTAAATTGTGATAAGTCTTTTCCTTAAATATTGCTTCTGCCAATTTTTTAATAGAACTCAATATCTGTTTTCTTTCCGCTAAAACATAAACTGACACAATAAAAGCAACAACAACATCAAATAATCCTGTTACCGCATCAATAGCACTAATGACATATTCCAAAATCTTATCTAATTCAAAATACTGTTTTATATTCAAATTTTGGATACTTTGTATCGCATCGTTTACCATATCACCTTTTAAAATATTATCATCTGGCAAATTATTATAATTATCAATTGCAATTTCATAATAATATTGTATATTATTAATCAAATCTGTTACGCTTTCAAATACTACTGGCAATATAAAATTAATTAATATAATCAATAGTAGTACAATAATAACATACACCGTTAAAATGCTAAGTGACCTACATTTTTTCGCCACAAATTTTACCTTTGACTTAGCATATGCCCTCTCTATTTTCTTACATGGCATGTATAACAAATAACTAATAAAAATACCAACCAAAAATGGTGTTATAATATCAAAAAACTTTGTAATAATTCCCATGATATCGCCAAAATTATCTAATGCTTTATATACTGCTATAATTGCTACCCCTAAAATAAACCAATATAGCCATTTCTTTCCATGATTTTTAATTTCGTTCATTTCTCTCACTCTTTCTCCCTTTTTCTTTTTATGGCGAGTTTGGGACAGGCACAAACCCGCCACAGACACAAGCCCGCCAAACAAAACTCGCCATTACACCTCAAGCCCAACTGGGCAATGGTCACTTCCCATGATTTCTGGATAGATAGTTGCTTCTTTTATTTTTTCTTGTATGTCATTTGATACAATAAAATAATCAATTCTCCATCCTACATTTTTTTCTCTGGCTCGCCCCATATAAGACCACCAACTATATGCTTCTTCTTTGTCTGGATATAAATAACGAAAACTATCGGTAAATCCTGCTTCTAGTAATTGTGTCATTTTTTCTCTTTCTTCATCAGTAAATCCTGCATTTCCTCGATTCGATTTAGGATTTTTTAAGTCTATCTCTTTATGTGCTACATTTAAGTCTCCACACATGATGACTGGTTTTGTTTGATTTAATTTTAACAAATATTTTCTAATTTCATCTTCCCATATTTGTCGATAATCTAGTCTTTCGAGTCCTCTTTTTGAATTTGGTGTGTAATTATTAACTAGGTAAAAGTCCTCGAATTCTAGTGTAATAATTCTTCCTTCTTGATCATGTTCTTTTATTCCAATTCCATAGGTCACGGTGATTGGTTCTTTTTTCGTAAAAATGGCTGTTCCTGAGTAACCTTTTCTTTCTGCACTATTCCAAAAACTTCTGTATCCTTCAAATTCTAATTCTATTTGGTCTGGTTGACATTTTGTTTCTTGAATGCAAAATATGTCTGCATCAATTTGATTAAAAAAGTCTGTAAATCCTTTGTTGATACAGGCACGTATTCCATTCACATTCCACGAAATTAATTTCATAACTTTCTCCATTCTATTATTGGTATCCTAATTTCCTAATTTTCTTTTTTGCACCATATAGGTTATTTTGCTAATTAATGGTGTTGGTGTTAATTTAGCTCCTATTTTTGCTAACTTCACATCCATTCCTGGAACAATATAAAATTTACCTTGTTCTAATTTTTTGATAGCATATCCGAGCAACTTTGATACTACTAGCTTCTCTCATCTTGAACTTTACATTAGCTACTTTATTGAAATTAGTACTGACTGGTCCTGGGCATAAAATACTGATTTGAACATTTGACTTTTCTTTTTTCAATTCTTCTCTTATACTTTCAGATATTCTTACAATATATGCCTTTGTCGCATAATAGGTTGCCATTAATGGACCTGGCATAAAACCAGCAATAGAAGCCACATTTAGTATTTTTCCATTTCCTTTTGCTTTCATATCAATCAAATATAATTTCATTAAAATGTGATAAGCTACTATATTTGTGTTAATCATATTCATTTCTTTTTCTAATGATGTTTTTGTAAAATTTCCGCAATCGCCAAATCCAGCATTGTTGATTAAGATATCCACATTTTGTACTTTTTTGTGAATTTCTTTACAATTTTCTACGATGGATAAGTCCATAGCTATTGTTTCAATTTCAATTTTCTCTTTTTCTTTTAGCTCTTTTGCTAATTGTTTTAAAGCTTCTTCATTTCTCGCTACTAATACCAAATGATATCCTTTACTAGCAAGCACTCTTGCCATATCTCTTCCAATTCCTGAAGATGCTCCTGTAATTAATGCTTTCAATTTAACACCACCTTCATTATTTAGTCAGATCATTTAATTTTGGCTAGATGCCTTTATAGCACTTAAAATCTCTTTTCCTGTTGCTCTTTCTCCTCTAATTCTTCCTAGGTCTGTCAAATCAAGACTTCGGCTTTTATTCACAGTACCATATTTTGTCTGAACCTGTATTTCAAATCCTATTTCCTTAAGCCATTTGATGGTACTCTCTGATGACTTACCAGCAGGATATGCCATTATTTTTTGAATCTCTTCTCCCATATGTTCTTCTATCTCTTGATGTGATTTTGTATAATCAGAAACCAACTTTTCTTTACCTACACTACTATATTCAGAATGTTGGTATCCATGGCAATGTATTTTAACCAATCCAGTATCATACATTTCTTTTGCTTGTTCCCAACTAAAATAATCTTCTGTTCCCACTAATTGATTTACAATAAATATCGTTGCTGGTACTTGGTATTTCTTTAAGACTGGAAAAGCATCTGTATAACATCCAACTTGACCATCATCTATCGTAATAATTATAACTTTTTCTGGCAATCCAATCTGACCTTTATTATATTGATATAAATCCTCTAATGTAATAAAAGTATACCCTGCATCTAATAATGTTTTTACATTTTCATCAAAATTTTCTTGTGAACTAAATAATTTATAGGTATCTTCCTTGTAAGGTATTGGTGTCCTGAAATTATGGTAAATCAAAATTGGTATTTTAATATCTTTTTCATTCTTTTTATAAACAGGTTCATTTACCTTCTCCAAAAAATCTATTTTTTTACTAGTTTGTGCCTCCTCTTTTTCTTCTTCCTTTGTGTCATCAAATGATTCTTCTATTTGAAGCTCTTCGCTTAATTTCTCATTTCTTGTTGTTTCTACCTTTTTATTGGCACTTTTTATCATTACTATAATACTCTCTACTATAATTATTACAAATAATACAGCAAGAAATACTCTTTTTTTATTTAATTTTCTCTTTTTTTCCATACCCTTTTCCCTTTACTTTCTAAATTTATTTAAGATAATTCCTACTGCATGAACAATTTGAGTAGACTTGTTATTAGCCACACTCTTTCCTAATGCTTTTCCTCCTACTGTTAATGAGGCTACTAACGCACTTAATAAAAATTGTAAATCAAAATGCAAACCAAATTGTTCTGTAATTTTCATTGCAATCAATGCACTAATTGCACCACTTAATACGCCACAAATATCTCCAATAACATCTGCACAGATATTAGCTACCTTTGGTGCATTTCTAATTAACTTAATAGAATCTTTTGACCCTTTGACTTTTTTAGTCGCTTTGGCATGAAATTCATGTTCATTCGCCACTGTTACTGCCACACCTATAATATCAAAAAATATACCAATTCCTATTACTAATATCAGAATTAATACAGCGGATAATAAATTTAAATGCGATACGCCATTAGCTGATATGTAAGAAAATATCAACGATAACATAAAAGTCATAATAAACACTTGAATAAACCATTTGATATCCGAGTGTTCCTTCTTATTTTTTTGTTTTTCTTGTAGATTACTCAATTTCCTTCCTCTTCTCCTTTTCTATGAGTGGCGAGTTTGGGACAGGCACAAACTCGCCACAGGCACAAGCCCGCCGCAGGCACAAAGTGACCACTATCTATAATCAAATCATTATGATGGCGAGTTTGTACCTGTCCCAAACTCGCCACTCGTGTTACTTTTCGATTGTTAGATGGTAAAAGTCTAAGTAAATTTTACAGTTTAGGTCTAGTCGAATTTCTCTATTTCCCGCTTAACATTACTGCTAGAGCCGTTTCCGTTTAAGGAAAATATCTACTTAATTATCTTCGTAGACACCAGATCGCCACTTAAATCTGTACCTTAATCCCTAGACTTCCTTAGCTATTTTTCATAGCAAACATTCTAGAAGTTTTCCTTAACATACATTCATTTCTTTACTAGTCTTTTTTGCAAAAGCAATTTCATAATCTAAAAACAAAATTAATTTGGCCAAAATAAATTCTATTTTTATTCAAGATAATCCCAATACTTTCACTCAAGACAGGCTACTCTATGTATTTTGTGTCTTGGCACGCAACATAGGTTTCACTTAAATCACTTTGATTTAAGCCTCCGCGAAACTAGGGAATCTTATGTATGCCATTACATAATACCCTAATCTCTTTACTCCCTGAATACACACAAAACTGGCATTTCGCGCATAAACAAGAAACTTCAACGATGTGCCCTTTAGTGGATTTTTAGCCCCACCCTCGTAAAGTTTGTATGACTAGAATAATGCACCATCGATATATATTATACTGTTTTTGGTTAAATATTCCAAATTTATTTTAAGTTTGTTTTGGTCTTATTCAGTTTGATAATCAACCTTAATTCTTAATTTTGTGGTAATCCTTATTTTTTCTCGCTTTATCTTCTCTTTTCTTTTATTTTCATGTATGAACATGTTGCTTTATTTCCGCATATATTTCTTCATGTATATCTTCAATTGTGCGAATTGTGTCATCTTTTACACAACAGACCTCATACCAACCATAATCTTTTGCCACATCACATGCTGCATGATAAGCATCTATTAAATGATTTTCATCACTTTCATGAATATCTTTTTCTGTATCATTCGTAAATTTATTTTTTCTATCTTTAATTAGTTCTAATGACTTTTCTACTGGCATATTTAAGAAAAATACTTCGGTTGGAACAGGTAAGCCATATAAATTAAATTCAAAATCCCATAACCAATTCAAAAATATCTTTCTCTCTTCTTTGTCTGAAATTTTCCCCGCTTGATGCACCATATTGGCGGTTGTATATCGGTCAGCTAATATAATTCCTCCTTTTTCATAGTAGTCTTTATAGCCTGTTTGAAAAGTAGCATATCGATCCGCTGCATAAAAAGTAGAAGCAATATAAGGGCTTATTTCTTTGGCATTTTTCCCAAATTTTCCTGATAAATACATCTTAACTAAAGATGAGCTTGGACTATCATAATTTGGAAAACTTACTACTTTATAATCTATTCCATCTTTTGTTAGCCTTTCTTCCAATTTTGTAAACTGTGTTTGTTTTCCGCTTCCATCGGTTCCATCTATTACAAATAATTTTCCCATTATAAACTCCCCTTATTTATCTTCTTTTCTCTCTTGCTTATCTTTTTCTTCTTTTTTATTAGCCAGCATTTTATTAATTGTTTCTAAAATGTCTTCAGAATTTTCTTCGAATTCATCTTTTATTAAATTAAACATAATTCTTCTCCTTTCATTTTTCTGCTAATCTATGATAACGATATGATAATTATCATACTCACATATAAAAATATGCATAAACAAACACCAACAATTCCTGTTACCAATCCTGCTTTGGCTATCTTACTTCCTGTTTTATGAATATTAATAGATCCAAATGTAATTGCTAAGATACCCGTTGGTAAACTGATATAATAAAAAATACAAGTACAAATTGATATAATTCCTAATACTAAGCTACTAATTCCTAATGCTGTCTTTCTTTTTATTTCCTCTTCCATAATCATTCAATCCTTTCTTTCGATACCAATCCATTTTTTTGTTAATCCTCTTTTACTTTTATTTGGCTAACTTCCTTTAAATCTTGTAAAGTATTTATTTTTATATAATCTTCTGAAATAGTATATAAATTATTTTCTATGTACAATCCTCTTAATAATCTTGATTGCTTATAGTAGGGATATCTACTTTTTGTTTTGTCATGTGTAATCGTTCCCTTCAATTGAAATCCATCTGTTAGGTTAATATGATAAACAAAATACCCCTCTGAAATATATTCCTTATTATATCTACTATAGTCATCTATCATTGTACTATAAGTATTATTTGAAGTTTTTATTTCAAAATCTTCTTCATAATTGTTGACTGGTATTGCTAAAAGCTGTTTTTCCTTTGAAAATAGTAATGCCTTATGATTTGTTAGAATAGCTGATGTTGTTTTTCTATCTCCTATCACCGTATCTGATATTTGAATTGGATTATTTACATCGCTTACATCAAATAATGCCATTTTCATTCCTGTTATTATTGCTGTTGTAGAAGTTACTTTACCATTTGAATTTCTATTTACCTTTTCTTCTGTTTGCATACCAATTCCTATTATATGATTTTCATCATATGGATGTAAATAAGTGCTGTATCCTGGTATTTTTAATTTTCCTAATACCTTTGGTGCTGTTGGATTACTTAAATCCACTACAAACAACGGATCCACTGTTTTATAGGTTACTAGATAAGCTTTGTTTCCTAAAAATCTAGAAGAATACATTATTTCTCCTTTTGCTAAATTTTCTGTCTCTCCTATTTTTTTCATATTTTCATTTAATATAATTATTCTTGAGCCTTCGTCATCATATACAGCTAATCTTAAATTATTTTCATACTCATCCACTGAAAATTGATTGATGATCCTTCCTTTTTCTGATACGGTTTTATCAAATTTTATGCTTCCATCTTCCAACAAATTAAATTTATAGATTTCTGTATAATATTCTGCTATTTCATCTTCTATATAGGCACCTTCAACTACTCCCATTAATCCTTTCCAACCAAAAATATCTGTTATTTTTGGTTCTTGAAATGTTCTTCCCTCGTATTTTTCATTTAATAAATAAATGTTATTCTCTGATACATAAGCATTTTCAATATCCATCAAATAAGAACTTATTTTTACTTTTTCGTCCATATTGTTTAAATTAAGCATAGATAAAATCGTTTGACAATCTGTATTTAAATCTCTAATTCTACTTATATTACTAAATCCTGGATCAACTTGCTTTTTATCTTCTTGATAATAAGTAATAATTTTTTCGTCCTCTTTTTTCAATCTTCCTGATGCAATTACATATAATTTCCCCTCTATACATCTTGATGTATAATATGGTTGCTCTATCTCATAATTTTTAATTTGCTTTGGTTTCTCTGGATTAGAAATATTATATACAGCTATATAGGTAGTATTTTTATTGTTATACCTACTATTATAATAAAGGCTTGACTTAATTTTTTCATATATAATCACTAGTTTATCCTGATATAATATTAAGTCTTCTGGCATTGTATTACTGTCATTTTCTGATATTCTTGCTACTATCTTCATTTCTTCAGTTTTTTTTACATCTGTTATTACTACATTGTTTTCTGATAATGAATAAATATAATTTCCATCCGTTTTGGTTATATCTGCTTCATCTACATTTTCTACTTGAATATTAGTTGTTGAATACTCTTTTGTTTCTTTTGATTTCACGATATTTATAGGAATACTATTATCTTCATTAAATTCTGTGCTAGAAATATTAGGAAACTTTACATCTGAAATACTACTATTATAAGCTTCTGAAGCACTTGCCAATAAGCTAAATGGCATTTTTAATAATAGACTCATTATTGATTCTTCTTCTGTTTCTTGACTATAAATTTTTTCTAATTCTTTTTGTGAAGAAATTGGTATAATTTGATCTTGTTCCTCTTTATTTAAGTTCATGATTATGCTACCTATTATAATGATTATTACCATAACCATTAGCACGATCAGTTTTATTACTTTTCTCATATTTTAATCATATCTCCTCTTAGTATTCAAAAAAGATAGCCGTTACTCTGCAACTTTCAACTTCTTTTTCTAAATTCTACTAAAAAATACTATAAAAAGCAACCAATTATAAAAAAATCATTGGACTTTTATTCTTATTTATTGTATAGTTTAACAAGAGGTGAAAACATGAATAATTTATTTAAAAATTACGCTGCTAACGAAAATAATCCAAAATGGGAAAATATAGTAACAAGAAAGCTTCCCTTGTATCATAGAAATAATGACATTCGAAGTGAATTTGAAAGAGATTATACAAGGATTATTCATTCTAACAGTTATAGAAGATTGAAACACAAAACACAAGTATTCTTTTCTCCTGGAAATGACCATATTTGTACAAGAATTGAACATGTTACTCATGTTGAATCCATTAGTTATTCTATTGCTAACTACTTAGGACTTAATACAGAATTAACAAAAGCCATTGCCGTCAGTCACGATTTAGGTCATAGTCCTTTTGGACATATCGGTGAAAAAATTTTATCTAACTTCTCAAAAAATGATTTGGGAGTTCCTTTTTGGCATGAGAAAAATGGGCTAGATTTAGTTGATACTATTGAATTATTAGAAGATAGCGAAAAATATAAGCAAAATTTAAATCTTACTTATGCGGTAAGAGATGGTATTATTTCTCATTGTGGTGAAATTGATGAAAATGGTCTGAAACCAAGAGATGCATTTATTGATTTGTCCGATTATGCAAAGCCCAATCAATTTGCACCTTATACTTGGGAAGCTTGTGTTATCAAAATTGCTGATAAGATTTCCTACATTGGTCGTGATATTGAAGACGCCATTACTCTTGGCATTTTAGATGACCATTTAGATGAACTTTATGAATTACTAAATTATAATAGGAAAGATAAGAAACTAAATAATTCTAATATTATTCATTATTTGGTTGCCGATTTATGTGAAAATTCTTCTCCTGAAGATGGTTTGTGCTTTTCTGATGATGCTTATGATTTGATGAATAAAATTAAGGAATTTAATTATAAAAATATTTACTTTTCTGATAGAATTATGCCTTCTAATCGATATTTTGAGGTTGTTTTGACTGAAATTTATAACACTTTAAAGTCATGTTTTGATGGTAAGAGTGCTTTTCATTCTGTTCAATCGCTAAATAAGTTTTATCCTAAATTGTATGATGGATTTTTAAATTTCTTATATAGCTATTATGATTACTCCACTAGAAAAACTTCGAATTTTAAAAATCTGGTGCTTTTTAGAGATTCTAATCTAGCAGATTTTTGTCAAGCCATTTTGTTTTTTGTCTCTGGTATGACGGATAATTATGCTATGGAGATTTATGATGAGATTATTGGGTTTTAATGTGCAATGGGGACGTTTCTTTTTGCACATTAAAACCAATGTGTAAAAAGAAACGTCCCCATTGCACACCCATTGCACATTATTTATAAAATCTTTTAATATTAACAATCGCACTTTTTTCTAATCTAGAAACTTGAGCCTGCGAAATGCCAATCTCATCAGCAACCTCCATTTGTGTTCTTCCATCAAAAAACCTTTTTATTACAATCATTCTTTCCTTCTCATTTAATTTTTGTAAGGCTCCTTCGATTGCCATTCTTTCTGTCCACATTTCATCTGTGTTTTTACTATCTTTTACTTGATCCATAATATAAATACTTTCTGAGCCATCATTATAGACTGGTTCTTGTAAAGATACTGGATCTTGAATCGCATCAAAACTAAAAGCAATATCTTCTTTTCCTACTCCTAATTCTTTTGCTATCTCATCTATTTTTGGTTCTCTTCCATGCTCTTTTGTGTATCTCTCTTTAAATTGAATTGCCTTATAAGCTAAATCTCTTACTGACCTACTAACTCTTATGCTATTATTATCTCTTAAGTATCTTTTGACCTCTCCTATTATCATTGGTACTGCATAAGTACTAAATTGTACATTTTGGCTTAAATCAAAATTATCAATTGCTTTAATTAATCCCACACATCCTACTTGAAATAAATCATCTGCTGTTTCTCCTCTTCCATAAAATCTTTGTATCACACTTAATACTAATCTTAAATTTCCATGAATAAATGTATTTCTTGCTTCTTCATCTCCTGCTTTTATTTTTATGAATAGTTCTTCTTTTTCCTCTTTACTTAATACTGGCAATTTTGATGTGTTGACACCACATATTTCTACTTTGTTGTTTAACAAAAGAAAAACCTCCTTTGAACTTACTTATTTTAAGTATTTCCAAATTTGGTTTTTTTATACTCTAGGAAAGCCATGCGTAAGCATAGTATTTATCCTATTTTACTGGCAATTTCTTTTTTCATTTTGCCAATAATTTTCTTTTCTAATCTTGATATGTAACTTTGCGAGATACCGCAATTCATCTGCCACTTCTTTTTGTGTCTTTTCTTTTCCAGTTTGAAATCCAAATCTCATCTCCATAATGTTTTTTTCTCGATCATTTAATTTACTAATAGAGGCACGTAAAAGAGATTTATCAACTTCATCTTCTAAATTTCTTGAGGTAATATCAGGTTCTGTTCCTAAAATATCCGAAAGTAGCAATTCATTTCCATCGCCATCTTTGTTTAATGGTTCATCAATTGAAACCTCTCCTTTTACTTTATTATTTTTTCTTAAATACATTAATATTTCATTTTCAATACATCTGGAAGCATAAGTAGCTAATTTAATCTTTTTATCTGAATTAAAAGTATTAACCCCTTTCATTAACCCAATTGTACCAATGGATATCAAATCCTCTATCCCAATACCAGTATTTTCAAACTTTTTGGCAATATAAACGACCAATCTTAGATTTCTTTCTACTAATTTTTGTCGAACTGCTAAATTATCTTCTTGACTTAATTTTTCAATGAGTTCTGCTTCCTCTTCTGGTGGAAGTGGTGGTGGAAGCGTTTGACTTCCCGCAATATAAAAGATTGGGAGATATTCTATCTCATCCTTATCATTCATGTATTTGGCACAAATGGTATTAATCCCATTTTTTACAAAATCAAAAATATTCATTTTATTTCACTCCTTTCTTATGATAGAAGTGCTGTCAATTTGAGGTGTAATATATTATTTTTGCAACACCGCGTAAGCGACTAAACGAGCAAAGTAAGTAGCGATTAGAGCAACCTACCATCTTTAAAATTGGATGGTTGCGACACACAAGGTGTAAGAAAATAATATATTACACCTCAAATTGACAGCACTTCTTATAATAGTTCAATTCCCATCAAAGCCCTATATTCTCCTCTTTTCGTTAATGACTTATTATAAATTCCTATGATTATATTTTCTTTTTCTTCTTCCTTTTCCGCATCTTTTATTTTCATACAATCAGCTTTAATACCCAATAACATACCATTTTGTTTTCCTAAAGAAGAAAAAGGAATAAATTTTAGTTTTGTTATATATTTTTCTTTTAATTCTTCTGGTATATTGTTAAAATCACCTCCTAATAATTCATCTAAATGATTCAAGATTTCTTTTGGTATACAATCATACAAAAGTGTATGTTCCACTACAACTACAGGCGTATTAGTAATTGGCTCTTTGAGTAGATTTCCTGTATCAATCATGGCAGTTGTTTCTATCACTTTTCCATTTAATTGTATCTCTACTTCACAAAACATATCCTTTTTCGTAATTTTCGATTTTACAACTGTAAATGCTGTCATAATAATGATAAAGGCAATAATCGCTCCTAATATAATTGTTTTTAGTGGATAAGTACCTAAAAACAGTCCATTCTTCATTAATATCTCTTGTGGTTTCACAATGTAGATAAGAGCAAATGCTGCTCCTCCAAAAACGAAAGAAGTTAAGTAAAACAGTAAGATATCTTTCCACATTTTTTTAATGGTTTGTGGATTAAAGGCTACGTATATCATTACAATCGATAATATTATTTTTAAAATAATACTTGCATAAATTTCTAAAATTGATAGATACGATACTACTGAGTAAATTGCACCTAATAAGCTTGCTAATAAAAGTCTCATATTTTTTATTTTCTCTTTTAGAATTAATCCTGTTGCTAGTAAAATAATAAAATTCATGATTAGGTTTTCAATTAATACCACATCAATATAAATAGTCATGCCATCACCTGCATGACTATTATAATCTTTTCTTTTTAAAAAAGCTGTCTTTTCTTATTGGCGAAAAAAAGAAATAATCGACTTTTTTCTCGATTATTTCTTTTTTACTATTCTTTTACTTACATATTCTTATTTTTATTTTTTCTTAAAAAAGATGGTATATCCAAATCATTTTGTGATGAACTTGTTTCTGTACTTGCTGGTATTGAATTGATTTTCTTTTCCCAAGTTTTTGATACAATATTTTCAACACCAATACTTGAAATAGACTCACCATTTGTTTCAAATCCTGTTGCAATAACAGTAATTTGAATTTCATCTGACATACTAGCATCTGTTACCGTACCAAAGATGATATTAGCTTCAGGGTCTACACTACGTTGAACAAGTTCAGCCGCTGTATTTACTTCGTGTAATCCTAAATCTTCACCACCAGTAATATTAATAATAACACCTTTTGCCCCTTCGATTGAAGTTTCTAGTAATGGACTTTGGATTGCTTCTTTTGCTGCATCTTCTGCTCTGTTTTCTCCTGCTGCTCTTCCTACTCCCATGTGTGCCATACCTTGGTTTAACATGATTGTTTTTACATCAGCAAAGTCCAAGTTTACTAATCCTGGTATTGCAATCAAGTCTGAAATTCCTTGTACACCTTGTCTTAGTATATCATCTGCCATTTTAAAAGCTTCAATAATAGATGTTTTTCTATCAATGATTTGTAATAATTTATCATTTGGTATTACGACTAAGGTATCTACTTTTCCTTTTAAACTTTCAATTCCTCTTTCTGCTTGTGAAAGTCTTTTCTTTCCTTCAAAAGTAAATGGTTTTGTAACAACTCCTATGGTTAGTATTCCCATTTCTTTTGCTGTAGTAGCTACAATTGGTGCTGCACCTGTACCAGTTCCACCACCCATTCCAGCTGTGACAAATACCATATCTGCTCCTCTTAAAACTTCGGATATCTCAGCTTTGCTTTCTTCTGCTGATTGAGCACCAATGTCAGGGTTTGCCCCTGCTCCTAGTCCTCTTGTTATTTTTTCTCCAATTTGTATTTTTGTGCTTGCTTTTGAGGTTTGTAAAGCTTGTCTATCTGTGTTAACAGCAATAAAATCAACACCTTTTATGCCTGTATCAATCATTCTATTAACAGCATTATTTCCAGCTCCTCCAACGCCTATAACTTTAATGGTAGCTGTTCCATCCATCATTGTAATATTATTGTCCTCATTGTAATCCATCATTTAGTTTTTCCTCCCTTTATTAGTTAGCTATTCAAAGTAAAGCAATCTATATTAGTTCTTTTTCTTAGCTACTATTTATATTTAAAAAATTTAATAACTTATTTTTAATTAAGAATAAAAAAATTCTTTTATTCTTTCCATAATTGTCTTTAAAAAATTTTCATCACTTTGTGCATCAATACTACTTGATACTGTTTTAGCAAAAGGTCTTGCTGCTATATATCTTACTAATGCATAACTAGTTCGATATGTTGTTTTTACTGTACTAACAGCTCTTCCTGTTGATATTTTAACAGGAATATTTAAATTGATTTTTCCTGCTACATCACTTTTATTGATATTGATAATTCCCTGACCTGTTAAAACAACATTATTGATTTTTTGTTTTATTCCTTGATTGGTTATATCTTTATTGATAATAGAAAAGATTTCTTCAATTCTGGCCTCTATAACCTCAATCAATTCCGAACTCTTGATAATCCTATTTTTATTTTTATCTTTTGAAGTATTTAATATAATATCATTATCATTATCAATAAAGGATTTCAAGGCTAGTCCATATTGTCTTTTGAGTTTATCTGCTTCTTCCTCTGAAATATTCAATACCAATGCAATATCATTTGTGATATTATCTCCACCTAATGGTATAGAATTCGTATAGATAAAACTAGATCCTTCAAAAACGCCAATATCAGTGTTTCCTGCCCCTATATCTAATAACATTACATTGTCATGTAATTCATTTTTATCTAAAATTAAATTTCTTTCTGCTAATGTAATTGGTACGATTCCGTCGATTTCTAGTCCTGCTTTTTTAAATATACTATTTAATTGTCTTACATAATCTTTATCCGCTAAAATTACTTGTGCACTTATCGTAAAACTAGAACTTAAATTCCCTACTGGATCGGTAACAACTGTCCCATTTTCTAGTATTATTTTGTCTGGTACCAGATCAATTAATGTTTTATTTTCTGGTATTTCTATATCTTTTACTTGCATTATGGCATTTTGTACGTCTCTTATTGATATCCCTGCATATTTATCTTTCACATCTTTTGTTATGCTGTTTTGTACAATGGTTACATATTTCCCTGGAATTGTTACATAGGCTGAATTAATTTTTAAATTCGTTTCATCTTCGGCATCTTTTATCGTCTTTGCTATGGTTAAACTGATATCTTCTTCGTTTATTATTTTCCCCTTCTTTAGTCCACTACATTTATACGAGGTATTACATATGACTTCAATTTGTCCAAAGTTATTCACTTCTCCAACAACCGTACAAACTTTACTCGTTCCTATGTCTATACCTACAATGATATCCCCGATTGCCAAGTTTATTCCTCCATTTTCAGTATAATTTTTCTAAGTGTATATATATTACATTTTCAGACAAATGTCAATAGGTTTTGTTATATTTCCGTAATAATTTTGTAATATTTTTGTAATATTTTTTCTTAATCTTGCTTCTCATTTTTTTCTTTGAATGGATTTGACCATTTATCCACGTAATATCTTCTTATAATTGCTAAATTGGTGAACATTCTGCCCACAAACACTACAATTGCTGCTAAATAAATATCCACATTTAACTTTTCCCCTAAAATAGTTAATAAAATAGATAATATAGCATTTCCAAAAAAACCTGTGATAAATATTTTTAAATTAAAATTTTTCTTAATAACTGAAGTGATTCCCCCAAATACAGAATCTAATGCTGCTATAATTGCAATCGCTAAATAGCTTGAATATGTGTATGAAATCATAGGAGCATTCATGCCAAGTATAGCTCCTAAAATACATCCTATTAAAATGGCTATGGCTATCATTTTACTTTTCCTCCTATTCCATATATTTTATTTTTATCTCATCATTGTATTGATTGATTTTTACTTTATTTACTTTCACAATAGATACATCATGTCCTATCTTTTTTAGTTCATCTACACAACCACCATTACCAAGTAAAGCACTTTCCAAATAAGTTTGATTTCCAATTGCTTTAATCACATATGGTGCTAAAATTCTCTGTCCATTTACTTTGATAAAACTGTTATTAATTGTAACAATGTCTGACATATTAACAATTCTTTCTTCATTAATAGAAATTGCCTCTGCCCCTGCCAATTTTAATGCATTTACGATAACTAATAAATCAGAAGAACTAATTTTAGTGATTTCTTCGTTTTCTGTATCTCTCAAAGTAACTTCTATTCCTTCTCCTTCTACATATGTTTTACCCAATGTCATATTCACTTGTTCTAATTCATCATCTACTAATTTTTCTGTTTCTTCATTAGATTGCTTTGTTTTTTTATATTCATCAATCTTTTCTTCTATTTCTTCATATTTCAACTCTGTTTCTTCATATTTTGCTTTCCAATTAGCAAGTTCTGTTCTTAATTCTGTTTCTCTCATATTTTCAATCGCTGTGATATCAGTTTGATTGACAATTTTAAATTGCATTAGCATGACAAAAGTTAATGCAAAGCAAGCGATACTAATTGCAATTGCCATTGTAATCTTTCCTTTTTTTAGATTCGTTTTCATTTTTCAACCACCTTTCTTTAGCTAGTTACAAATCTGGTTGGAAAAGAATTAAATTTTGGCAAGGAAAATTTTATTTAAAAGGCAAGGGCGCATACGTCGTGTATGTAACCGCGTTTTAAATGAAATTTGACACAGCCAAAATTGTAATTATTTTTCAACCACCTTTCTTTATCTAGAATTCTGTACATATCTATAAGTAATAACTCCTGTATATTTTGGTATCGTTATACTATTTGATTTCTTTAGGTCAACTCCCACAGTAGCTCCTTTTAAAATTTCTAAATAGCCACCAGGTCTTGATAATGCTGCTAATTGTTCTGGAAGTCCTATTGCTTTTATTTCAAATGGTGCTCCCACTTTTTCTCCATTAATTTCGATGATATTTCCTCCACATACAATGCTACTAGTTGGCACTAATCTTTGGTCATTAATAGAAATTGCTTCTGCACCTGCATTTTTTAATTCATTAATAACACTTAGTACATCTGCATCATGAACTAATAACTCATTTGCATTTAATGCTGTACTAACATCCTTTTTACTGTCACTTAATGTCACAATAACACCTGGTCCTGTTACTTCTGTCATTCCTATTATTTTATTACCTTGCTTAATCGCTTCTTCTTTTTGCTCTAAATAGCTATTATTTTCCGTTGATTTTTGTCTTTCTTCCTCTAATTCGTCTTCCGCTTTTTCTAATTCTTTATATTTATTATCATATTTTTCTTTGTATTTCAAAACTTCTGCTCTTAAATTGTTTTCTTCATAATTCTGACTGATTACTGAGTTAGAACCTTTTACTGTTTTTAATTGCACACATATTCCTAATGTTAAAGCAAAACACATCAATCCTAAAACAATACTAATTGTTTTTTTATTCTTCACTTGCTTCCCTCCCTTTCTTCCCTTAAGTCAATGATATCGACCTAAGGTGTAATCTATTATTTCTGCAACACCGCGTAAGCGACCAGCTGACGCATACTGCCACTGTAACAAGCAAAGCTTTAACAGTGGACAGCAAAACGAGCCTTTGGCAAGTAGCATTGGAGCAACCTACCATCTTTGAAAATCTGGAGGTTGCGACACACAAGGTGTAAAAAAATAATAGATTACACCTTAGGCAACATCATTAACCATTAATTTATACATTTAAACTTTCTCTAAAGTAAACTCTAAACTTATTATTCAAATCTCCATTTGCAAATATTTCTCCTGCTTTTCCTTTTTCTTCCTCTATAATCGCATTAACATATAGCATTTTATTGCTCAAATTACTATTATTACCTAAATACACTTTCTTTCCCTCTTCTGCTAAATAAATACTATATTCATTTTTATCACTCATATCAATACTTGTAACTTTAGAATCTAACTCATATTCTTTTGTTGCATTTATAATTTTAATTACATCTTCTAATTTCTCTAGGTCTTCATTATTTAAACGGTTTCCCTCTGTCACTTGTTCCTCTGGTGTTTCGATCCCCTGCAAAATCACTTTTTGTTTACTATCCTTTGCTATTTCTAAAATATAACCTTGTGTATTAATATAAGCATATTTTCCTAAAAAGTCGATACTGTAATTATGCTTTCTTTCTTCTACTTCAATTTGTATAGTACTTGGAATTTTTCTATGTATTTTTACTTTTTCAATATAAGCATTTTCTTTTATGTTAGCAATTACTTTGAACATACCAAACCTAAATATATTCTCTTCTGTTTTCAATTCCGACAAACTGATAATGGTTTCTTTACTTACTTGTTCATTACCTAATACTTGTATCTCTTTTATATTAAAAATTGGAGAAATCATTGCAAAAGCAATTCCACCTATTATAATTCCTAATAGTAACATCATTTTTAAAAGAAATTTTATCCTTTTATTTCTCTTTTTTCTTTTTCTCTCTTCTTGTGTCAAGCGTTTTCTTTGTTCTTCTTCTTTTCTTATTTTATTTTTGTTTGTCATCTGTATGACTGTTTCTGTGTTAAGGTCAAAATCGTCTTCTTTCATTTTTTTATTCTGTTTAACTCTTTTTTGCCTTTCCTTTGTCTTTTTTCTTTCTGCATTACTTTTTTTACTTTCGCTTTGAGCTTGTCCATAGTTCATGTAATATAAGTTCATATTCGCTTCTTTCATCTTTTTAGCCATATATGTTTTCCTCCTTTGCCCTTTATAAAAACCTAGCCTCTAGTCTTTTAGATAACATTTCATCTTAGAATGATGGTTCAGCCCTACCACCTTTTTTATAAAAATCAACAGGGCTGAATAGTAACATTAATTGACCATCTTTATATCGACTCCTAAAGCTTTTAATTTTTGGTCAAATTGATCATATCCTCTTAAAATATACTCTATATTCTCTATTTTTGAATTTCCTTTTGCTGCCATACCTGCCATCACTAATGCTGCTCCACCTCGTAAATCAGTTGCTTTTACATTAGCTCCATATAATTTCCTTACTCCTTTTATAACAGCTGTTTTTCCTTCCACTGTTATTTTAGCCCCCATTCGAATTAGCTCTTGAGTGTATTTATATCGATTTTCAAATAAATTTTCTACAATCATAGAGCTTCCTTTTGCTGTTGTTAACGCAGTTGCAAAAATAGATTGCATATCGGTTGGAAATCCTGGATATGGCATTGTTTTTATATCAACTGCTTTTAGTCTTTTAGGTGCTTGCATTTCTATTTCATTTTTTTGAATATTAAATTTGCATCCTGTCTCTTCTAATTTATGAATCACTGGCGTAATATGATTGGAATTAATTCCTTTGATGGTAATATTTCCTTCTGTCATAGCTGCCATACATAGAAAAGTTCCTGTCTCTATTCGATCTGGCATGATATTGTAACTAACATCTTTTAGTTTTTTAACCCCTTCAATTTCAATAATATCCGTGCCAGCTCCTTTTACTTTTGCTCCCATTTTGTTTAGAAAATTTTGCAAATCTACTATTTCTGGCTCTCTTGCACTATTTGTTATAATGGTTTTTCCATATGCTAAACATGCTACTAATATAGCATTTTCAGTTGCTCCTACACTTGGAAAATCTAAATCTATTTTTTCTCCTACTATTTTATCACAAGTACAAGTAATATTTCCATAGTTTTTGTTAATATTTATCCCTAATTTTTCAAATGCTTTTAGATGTAAGTCAATTGGCCTTGTTCCAATATCACATCCTCCTGGATAAGAAAAAGTAACTTTTCCATATCTTCCTATTAATGCACCCACAAATATAACAGAAGAACGCATTTGTCTCATCAAATCTTCTGGTATATCATATTGACAAATTCCGCTAGTATCAATAATTACTTTATTTTTCTTTTTTGTAACACTTCCTCCTAATTTTCTTAAAATCTCAAACATCATTTGTGTGTCATGTATGTTGGGAACATTGTATAAGGTTGTTTTTCCTTGATTTAATATGCTAGCCGCTATAATGGGTAGTGATGCATTTTTAGAACCAGATATGGTTACTTCTCCTTCTACTTTTTTACCTCCTTTAATTATGTACTCTGACATTTTTCTACCACCTTTCACTTTTATTTGCTATATATTATGTTTCCTTTTCGTGAAAGGTGAATTGAAAAAGCTCTAAATTCCAATATTTATACTGGGATTTAAAGCTTTTCTTATGGGTAATATATTTTTCATCTTTATCTTAACTTTTTTAATATCAATACTTTTAAACTTCTTTTCCATAGTAACTATCTAATAAAATTTGTTTCAATTCACTAACCAATGGCAATCTTGGGTTAGCATTCGTACATTGATCTTCAAAAGCTCTATCTGCTAACATATCAACTTTTGCTAAAAATTCTTGTTCTTCTATTCCTGCTTCTTGTAAAGATTTTGGAATATTCATATGAGCATTCATTTCTTGTACTTTAGCAATTAAACTATTAATTCCTTCTTCTTTACTATCTGCTTGTAAACCAACCTTTTTCGCTAATTCATAATATTTCTCATCGGCAATAAAGTATTCATATTTTGGGAAAGAAACAAATTTACTTGGTTTTGAGCTATTATATTTAATAACATATGGCAAGATAATAGCATTTATTCTACCATGTGGTAAGTGGAATTCTGCCCCTAACTTATGAGCTAATGAGTGGTTAATTCCTAAAAATGCATTGGTAAATGCCATTCCAGCAAGAGTACTTGCATTATGCATTTTCTCTCTAGCTAATTGATTGGTTCCATCATCATAAGCCACTTCTAAATACTTCATAACAATTTCAACTGCTTTTTCTGCCAAACCATCTGTATAATCAGATGCCATATTAGATACATATGCTTCTATGGCGTGTGTTAATACATCCATTCCTGTATCTGCCGTTATGGATTTTGGTAAACTCATAACTAAATCTGGGTCCACAATTGCTACATCTGGTGTTAATTCATAATCAGCCAATGGATATTTTTTATTTTTTTGTTTATCGGTAATAACAGCAAATGATGTTACTTCTGAACCTGTTCCTGATGTAGTTGGAATCGCTACCATCTTACATTTTGTTCCTAATTTAGGGAATTTGTAAGTACGTTTTCTAATATCCATAAATTTTAGTTTTAATCCTTCTGCATCGGCATCAGGATGTTCATAAAATAACCACATTCCTTTGGCAGCATCCATTGGACTACCACCACCAATCGCAATAATGACATCTGGTTTAAAAGCTTTCATTGCTTCTACCCCTTTTTGGATGGTATCAAAAGATGGGTCTGATTCTACTTCACTAAAGATTTCAGAGTGTACATATTGACTTCTTTTTCTTAAATGATATAAGATTTTATCTACATATCCTAATTTTACCATACCTTCATCGGTAACAATAAAGGCTCTTTCGATATCTGGCATTTTTTCTAGGTACTGGATAGAACCTGCTTCAAAATATATTTTTTCTGGAATTTTAAACCATTGCATATTAACTCTCCTTTTCGCAACTCTTTTTACATTAATTAAATTAACAGATGATACATTTGCTGTTGTTGAATTTCCACCAAACGAACCACATCCTAGTGTAAGAGATGGCATATTGGTGTTATAGATATCACCGATTGCTCCATGAGTGGATGGAGAATTTACAATAATTCTTCCTGCTTTCATTGTTTCTGAAAATTTCAAGTTTATATCTCTATCTTCAGAATGAATAACAGCTGAGTGACCAAGTCCTCCGAATTCTAATAGTCTTTCAGCTTTATCAATTCCTTCTTCTTCATTTTCTACAATGTAATATGTTAGAACAGGACTTAACTTTTCTTTTGAAAATGGATAATCTCTTCCAATTCCTTCTTCATAAACCACTAAAACTTTTGTCTCTTTTGGTACTTCAAATCCAGCTTCTTGTGCTATCACATAAGGGGATTGCCCTGGCACATGTGATTTTAATTTGTATCCATATTCTTCATTATATTCAAACATACTATTTTGTAATTTTTCCTTTTCTTCTTCATTTACAAAATAGCAACCAGCTTCTTTCATTAACTCTTCAAATTCTTGATAAATTTCTCTATCCACTAAAACCGCTTGTTCTGATGCACATATCATTCCATTATCAAAAGCCTTAGATAGAACTAAGTCATTGACTGATGTTTTTAATTTTGCACTTTTATGAATATAACATGGTACATTCCCCGGTCCTACTCCTAATGCTGGTTTTCCACAAGAATAAGCCGCTTTTACCATTCCAGTTCCTCCTGTTGCTAAAATTAAGTTGACATCTGGATGGTTCATTAATAACCTAGTAGCTAATACACTTGGTTCTTCAATCCATAAAATACAATTTTCTGGTGCTCCAGCTGCTATTGCTGCATCTCTTACAATTCTAGCTGCTTCACTACTACTTTTTTGAGCAGATGGATGGAAACCAAATATAATAACATTTCTTGTTTTAGCTGCTATGATCGATTTAAACATAGTAGTAGAAGTTGGGTTAGTAACTGGTGTTACACCAGCAATAATGCCAACTGGCTCTGCTATTTCTACATAATCTTCTTCTTCATTTTCATTAATAACGCCAACTGTTTTTTCATATTTAATACTATGATACACATATTCTGTCGCAAACATGTTCTTTGTTATTTTATCTTCATAAATTCCTCTTCCTGTTTCTTCTACTGCCAATTTAGCAAGTTCCATGTGATGTTCTAATCCGGCCATTGACATAGCTTTTGTAATATTATCTACTGTTTCTTGGTCTAATTGCAAGTATTCTTTAGAAGCTAATTTTGCTTTTTCTACCAGCTCATTAATCATATTTTGAACTTTTTGTTCTTCTTCTGGGTTTGTATTTTCAGACATAAAAATTCCTCCTCATTTGTATTTATTTTAACCAGAATTATTATATATTATTAGAAAAATTTGTCAAGAATTTTTTATTGATAACAAAAAAGACAAAGCATGATTTTGGGGACGGAGGAAAAAATCATGATAGGTTATAATTTGTAAATAATCACAAATTTATTATTTATCATGATTTTTTCCTCCGTCCCCAAAATCATCCTCCGTCTCCAAAATCATCTATATAAATACTCTTGTGGATTAATATGTTGTCCATTAATCCTAATCTCTAGATGTAAATGAGAACCTGTTGAATTTCCTGTTGATCCAACTGCTGCAATCACTTCTCCTGCCTCTACTTTTTGCCCAACTGATACATACATTTTACTCGTATGTGCATACCAAGTCTCCAACCCATTTCCATGATTTACTTTTACTAAATTCCCATAAGCCCCTGTATAACTTGCATGAGTTATAGTACCTGCTGCCACTACCTTAATTGGGGTTCCTGTTGCCGTTGCAATATCTAGTCCTGTATGATTAGAACTTCTGATACGACTACTTACTCCATATCTAGATGATAAAGTTCCAGATACTGGTGTATAGGCCAACTTAATGCCATTAATCTCTGGCATACTATTTATTCTTGCTTGCTCTTTTTCCTGTTTTTGTTTTTCTTCTATTTTTTTCGTAACCTTTGTTTGAATATCTTTTTTAGCTACCTCTAGGTTAGTTGTTTGTACTTCTTCCTTTTTTTCTGTATATTTTTCTACAATACTTAAATCTAACTTTTGCTCTTGATTTTGTTCTTTCACTTGATTTACTATTTCTTCTGCTTCTTCTATCGTGTCGACTGAATCAATTGCTTCCTTATTGACAGCAATCTCATAATATTTATATGTTATTGTCACATTTTGTTCTATCGCTGCTACTATTTTCTCTTCCTTTGTCTCAACTGTTTTATCTACAAACTTCAATTCATATTCTGGCTTTGTATTAATATCAATCGTATCTATATTTTTTTCACCTTTTTCTATCACACTTTCTTTTACCATCTCTTCTAATGCCTCTTTATTTTGTATATATCCTACTTCGGCTCCAGAAACACTTACTTTATACATTGGTTTATATTTTATTAATACTACTGTCATAATAAGACCAAAAGCTATGATTATAATGTTAAAATACTTTAAGACTTCTTTCGTATAGTATTTTAATTTCTTGTTTAAAATACAACTTCACTCCCCTTTTTTATCTATTTTTTTGCAAAACCAAACTTTATTATACTACATATTCTTTCCAAAATCAAATTATGTATACTTTTTTTGTCACAATTTGTTGATTTAATCGTAAATTTTATGGGATTATTTTCTATTCTTGTCACTTTTTACTCATTTTTACTTTGTTTTACTCCTTATTTCTCTCTTTTGCTATATTCGATTTATCTCTCTTCTAATATCATATGATTTTTTTAGAAAATTATTAATTTCTTCTTTGTTAACCGATACGTTCCATTTATATGTTTTAGTTTCTGTAAATTTAAACTATAAAATGCTATATTAGGTAACATAGAATGGAAAGGCAAAATTTTGTGCCTTAGAAGGGATGGTATTAAAATGGCATTAGATTATACAGTAATTGGTCAAAGGATTAAGCAAGCAAGACTTGCAAAAAATTTAACACAAGAAGATTTAGCAGAACAAATTGATATTTCTGTTGCGTTTTTAAGTAGAGTAGAAAGAGGAAATTCTCATATAAATTTAAAAAGATTAAATCAATTATGTGGCTTATTAGATGTTACTGAAGGTTACGTTTTAAATGGTGCTTCTAGCAGTTCTAAAAACTATTTGAATAAAGAATTCTCTGAATTAATAAAAGGGTGTTCTGCAGAAAAGCAAAAACTAATCTATAATGTAGCAAAAGCTATAGTCGAAACAGATTTTGAAACAGAATAAAATATAGGTAAAAAACCAATGTTAAAGTATTGGTTTTTTTTATTACTGTTTGTAAGCTTCCGGCTAAGCCATAGGATAATTACTACCATATATATTAATTAAAGAATATAATAAAATTTTAATAAATTGTAATGTTAAATATTGCTAATATTTTTTACATATGTTATGATAATATTTGGCAAAAATGTTAATAATAAGAATATATATTGATAAGGAGGAAAACAAATGAAATTTGAACAATGGAAAGGATTTAACTTAGGAGATTGGCAAGATGAGATAAATGTTAGAGATTTCATTCAAAAAAACTATACCCCATATGAAGGAGATGATAGTTTCTTAGTAGAAGCTACCCAAAAAACAAAACAATTATGGAATGAAGTATTAGAATTATACAAAAAGGAACATGATGTGCCTGGTAATGTTTTAGACATTGATACCAAAACAGCATCTATGATTGCTAGCCATGAAGCAGGTTACATCAACAAAGATTTAGAAGATATTGTTGGGCTACAAACAGATAGCCCCTTAAAAAGAGCTATTATGCCATTTGGTGGAATTAGAATTGTAGAAAAATCTTGTGAAGCCTATGGAAGAAAAGTTGACCCTGAAACAGATGAAATTTTCCATAAATATAGAAAAACTCACAATGATGGTGTATTTAGTGTTTATACACCAGATATTAGAGCTGCTAGAAGTTCCCATTTAATCACCGGTCTTCCTGATGGTTATGGTCGTGGAAGAATTATTGGAGATTACAGAAGAGTTGCTTTATACGGTGTAGATACTTTAATCGAAGAAAAGAAAGAAGAACTATCTGTTCTAAATGTAGATGAAATGACAGAATCTGTGATTCGTGAAAGAGAAGAAATCAGTGAACAAATCAATGCTTTAAATGAATTGAAAGTAATGGCTTCTAAATATGGATTTGATATTGCTAATCCAGCATCAAACGCAAAAGAAGCTGTCCAATGGTTATATTTTGGTTATCTAGCAGCTATCAAAGATCAAAACGGTGCTGCTATGAGTATCGGAAGAACCTCAAGTTTCTTAGATATTTATTTTGAAAGAGATTTAAAAAATGGTATCTTAACCGAAGCAGAAGCACAAGAAATTATGGATCATTTTGTTATGAAATTAAGATTAGTACGTTTCTTAAGGACACCTGAATACAATGAACTATTTAGTGGAGACCCTGTATGGGTAACCGAAAGTATTGGAGGTATGGGAATTGACGGAAGAACCCTAGTTACCAAAAACTCTTTTAGAATTCTTCATACCCTTGAAACCTTAGGTCCTGCGCCAGAGCCAAATTTAACCGTTTTATGGTCTACACGATTGCCAGAAGGATTTAAAAGATATACTACTAAGTTATCTATTCATACATCATCTATTCAATATGAAAACGACGACTTAATGAGAATTACATTAGGAGATGACTATGGTATTGCTTGTTGTGTGTCACCAATGAAAATAGGAAAACAAATGCAATTCTTCGGTGCAAGAGCAAACTTAGCCAAAACATTATTATATGCTATCAATGGTGGTAGAGACGCTATAACAGGAAAACAAGTTGCACCAACCTTTAAACCAATCACTTCTGAATATCTAGATTATGATGAAGTGATGGAAAAATTCAATCAAATGATGGATTATGTAGCAAAAATCTATATTAAGGCATTAAATATCATTCATTATATGCATGATAAATATTCTTATGAAGCCATTGAAATGGCATTACATGACAGAGAAATCATTCGTACTATGGCTTGTGGAATCGCTGGTCTATCTGTCGTTGCTGATTCTTTATCAGCTATCAAATATGCTAAAGTAAAAGTCGTTCGTGATGAAACAGGTTTAGCAATCGATTATCTAATAGAAGGTGACTTTCCCAAATTTGGAAATGATGACGATAGAGTCGACCAAATTGCAGTTGATATAGTAAAAACCTTTATGAATAAATTAAGAAAACATCAAACCTATCGAAACGCAAAACACACCTTATCCATCTTAACCATTACTTCTAACGTAGTTTATGGTAAAGCAACTGGAAATACACCAGATGGAAGAAGAGCAGGAGAACCATTTGGACCTGGAGCCAATCCTTTACATGGAAGAGACACCAATGGTGCTTTGGCTGTTATGAACTCCATTGCAAAATTACCATTTGACTCTGCTGAAGACGGAATCTCTTATACTTTCTCTATCACACCTGGAACACTTGGAAAATCAGAAGATGAAAGAGTTACTAACTTAGTTAATATGTTAGATGGCTATTTTGCCCAAACAGGACATCATATTAATGTCAATGTATTTGATAGAGGCTTACTAGAAGATGCTATGGAACATCCAGAAAAATATCCTCAATTAACCATCAGAGTTTCTGGATATGCTGTAAACTTCACAAAACTAACAAGAGAACAACAATTGGACGTTATTAATAGAACCATCCATGAAAAAATTTAACATATCGGGATTAGGGGGACGTTCCTCAAAATCCCTGTTTTAGGAAATTGAGGGACATCCTTTAACTAAAATTATTTAAGGAGTGTCCCTTAATTCCGCTTTTAGGGATTTTAAGGAACGTCCCCTATTCCCTAAAAAGGAGAAAAAAATGGAAAAAAAAGATTTAAGATATTATGCTAAAGTTCACTCCATAGAATCTTTTGGTACTGTAGATGGACCAGGAATTCGATTTGTACTTTTCTTGCAAGGCTGTCATTTAGAATGTAAATACTGTCACAATCGTGACACTTGGGATATGAATAGCGGAAACTATAAATCACTAGATGATATTTTTGATAAAATTATGAGATATAAAAATTACATTTGTCCCAATCGGTGGCGTTACTGTTACAGGTGGAGAGCCTCTTTTACAAGTTAAGTTTTTGATTGAACTATTTACTCGGGTTAAAAGAGCAAAACATTCATACTTGTATTGATACTTCACGGTATGGTTGCTTTAACAGATGATATCAAAAAAGTATTATCTTTGACAGATTTAGTTTTATTAGATATTAAACATATCAATGACGAGAAAAGTAAAGAATTAGTTGGTTTTTCTAATAAATTAGAGTTAGCATTTGCTAGGTATTTAAGCGATCACAATATCCCTATTTGGATTCGACAGGTTTTAGTTCCTGGTTATACAGATGACGAACAAGACTTATTAAAATTAAAAGATTTCATTGCCAGTTTAAAAACAGTTCAAAAAATTGAAATTCTTCCTTATCATGATATGGGAAAGTTTAAATGGAAAAAACTTGGCTTTGATTACGCTTTAGAGAATACTAGAAATGCCAATTCAAATGATGTTGAAAAAGCCAAAAAAATCTTAGAAATTAGCTAAAAAGATTGCCAAGAGGGACGAACCTTTTTGGCAATTTTAATATTTTCTAAAAAGGTTATTATATTTTTTATGTAGCAACATTTCGGGGGGACCAACAAGCTACAGTCTGTTAAGTATTTACAGACTGTGTGACGTTGGGAGTTGCAAATAAAAAATATAATAACCTTTTATTAACTATTTAAAAGATTGCCAAAAAGGTTCGTCCCTCTTGGCAATCTTTTTACATTCCTAATAATTTTAGTTCAATATTTTCCATCTTATATTTACCATCTACTAACTTAAATTCTACTAAGGTTTCTTCCAAAGTTTCCTTATTTTGTCTCAAATCAGTACTAAAATACAATTTTATTTGTGGTATTTCTACTCTATTTTTTACAATTTCTTTAAAAGATTCTGCCATATGCTTTTCGTCTTCACAAATTAATATTAATTGTGGCATACCAGTAAATCCTGAATCTCCTGCTACAAAATTTTCATAAAATTCTTTATATAGTCTCATCTTCTCTACAATTTTCTTTTGCCAGTCATCTTCTCTACGAATTACTTCAAAAACAAATTGAATGGATTTACGGTTTTTGGTTAATTTTACACTTCCTCCTGTTGCCTTAAAGATCTTCCCTGTTACTTTTGCTGTAATAGCAGGTTTTACAACATAACTATCAAAAGCTTTTACCTTTCTTAAATAGGCAATTAATGTTTGATTACCAGCCAATCTTTTTTTAATCATTGGAACTGGTTTTGTATTATCAGATGGTTGCCATTTACATTCAATTTCCTTTGAATTCAATAAATATTTTCCCATCTTTTCTAGACAATAAATTCTATAAATTCCTTTTCCCTCATCAGAAGTAAAATAATATCTTGTCAATATTTTAGATTTTACAAGTTGGTCTAACTTATTATTCAATTTATCTTGAGATTTTGGGTCAATTCCTTTAATCTCTAGCATTTGATATAATTGTCTTGATGTAATAAATTCAAATTCATTTACTAATTCTAAAATAGCAAAATGAATTTCATTAATATGTCCTATGTCAATCTTATGTACAATTTGATTCATGGATACATATCCATCTTTTCCATCAAATGTCTTGATTTCACCCTCTCTAATAGCAAAAGGTGATACTTGTGCTTTAATTTGGTTATCTTCAACCATTTCAAATCCCTCCTATACAATTAATAATTTTATCTTTTTTCTTTGGTTATCTATTTTCTTAATATAGACATCTACTGGTTGTCCATATGTAAGACCTTCTTGATATTCTGCCATTCCTACTAAATTGGGTGTTAGTTCAATAAAAATACCATTTTTGTTTTTCTCTGTTTCTCTAACAATTCCTTTGACTCTAGCACCTGGCATAAATTTTTCTGCATTTTCTTCCCACGTTCCTAACATCTCTTTATAGGATAAAATAACTTTACCAGTAGTTTTCTCTATCGATTTTACCACAACTTCTACTTTTTGTCCAATTTTTAATCTTTCGTAAGGTGTTTTGATTCTTGCAATCGATAAATCTTCGATATATACAAGTCCTACTACTCCTCCACCAATTTCAATAAAAGCTCCATATGGTTTTATACTTTTGACAATTCCTGTTACTCTTACGCCTTCTTTTAATTCACTTTTTACCCATTCCAACGCTTCTTCTTGCACTTTTTTTCTGGATATAACTATATTATTTTCATCTTTTGCTTCTTTTATTTTAAATTGCACAAATTTATGAACTTTACCTGTGCATAAGTTGGTTCTTGGCAATCCTTCTTCTCCTATATTGATTGCTTCCACTTCTTGTCTTGGCATGATGCCAGTTAAACCATTTTCAAACTGAATATACAAGTTATAATTGTCATCACATTCTTTTACTAGTCCTTGTAGTGTTTGATTTGTTTGTATATAGTTATTTATATTATTCTGATCTAATGGCGTAATTTCATTATTCCATCCTTCTGGCTTGAATTTTAATGAATTCATTGGTTCCTTTTTCTCCTTTTTCCTTTGTTTGTTTTATTATATATGTTTTATATTTTATTTTCAATATTCTTTAGGATAAAATTTTATTTATCTCATTTTTAGTTAGGTATCTCCATTTTCCTAATGGCAAATCTTTTACCGTTATTCCTGATATCTTGCTTCTGTGCAAGGCTAATACCTTATGTCCAACTACCTCACACATTTTACGAACTTGCCTATTCTTTCCTTCATGTATTGTAATTTCTAACCTAGATTGTTCTTTTTCTTCCTCTATTTTTAAAATTCTGACTTTGGCTGGTCTTGTGGTATAATCCTCTATTTTTACACCTTTTTTTAACATTTCTACTTTTTCTTTTGTAATCATTCCTTTTATCGTAACTGTATAAGTTTTTTCTATTTCATGTTTAGGATGTGTTACTTGATACACAAAATCTCCATCATTTGTTAGTATTAAGGCTCCTGATGTGTACATATCTAATCTTCCCACTGGAACAATCCTATGCTTCACCTTTACTAAATCTAAAACAGAATCTCTATTAAATTGATCTTTTACTGTTGTTACATAACCAATTGGTTTATTCAATAAAATATAAACTTTTTCATTTTCTATTGTTATTTTTTTTCCTTCATATTGTACTTGATCCTTTTCTGGATTTATTTTCGTTCCAAGCTCTGTCACAACTTTATCATTCACTTTGATTTTGCCTTGCTTTATCAATGTTTCTGCCTTTCTTCTAGAGGCAATTCCCGCTTCTGCTAAATACTTTTGTAATCTCATTTCTTTCAAATTTCTTCCTCCATCCCCAAAATCATCGCTTGGAAATACTCTGGTAATTCTGCTTCCAAAACCATCTCTTTCCCTGTTATTGGATGTTTAAATTTTAAACTTTTAGCATGCAAACACTGTCCCCCGAATTCCCCACTCATTTTTTCCATTAGAATATACCATATCTCCTAGTATGGGATAGCCAATCTGTGATAAATGCACTCTAATTTGGTGAGTTCTTCCTGTTTCTATTCTTACTTCTAATAGTGTACAATTGTGTTTTGAAAATCTTTCTATTACCTTAAAATGGGTAATTGCCTCTTTTCCATTTTTCGTTACTGCCATTTTCTTTCTATCTTTTGTACTTCTTCCAATTGGCATATTGATCGTTGCTTCGTTCTCTTTGACCATTCCTCTTACCATTGCTATATAAGTTTTTTGGACTTCATGATTTTTTATTTGTTCACTTAAATTAATATGTGCTTTATCATTTTTAGCAACGATTAAAATTCCCGAAGTATCTTTATCAATTCGATGCACAATTCCTGGTCTTATCTCCCCTCCAATACCTGATAAAGACTCTTTACAAATTGCCATAATAGCATTTACTAGAGTTCCATCTGGGTTTCCATTTGCTGGATGTACCACCATTCCTTTTGGCTTATTTACAACAATAATATCTTTGTCTTCATAGATAATTTCGATTGGAATGTCTTGTGCTTTTAATTCAATTTCTTTTGGTTTTTCTTCTTCTACTGTTATTTCATCGCTCTTATGTATTTTATAAGATGGTTTCATTTTTTTGCCATTTACCAAAATCTTCTCTTCTTCCATTAATCTCTGCACAGCTACTCTAGAAAGTCCCTCTTTTTTCTTTGTTAAATAGCTATCAATTCGGTTATTCGCTTCCTCTTTGCTTACTACAAAAATCTCCAAACCTTGCTACATTCCTTTCATTATTGAATTTTAAAAATTTCATCTATTTTTTATGAAGTAGATTAAACTTCAAATTGATACTAATTCCTTACTGTTTATTTTGATCTTTCAAACCATTCTTTTTCTTTTTACTGTTCCATTCCTTCACGGTAAACGAAGCAAAAATAGCAGCTACTGATACCCATCCAATTATCACAAATAAATCTGCTATATTAAAAACTGGTAAATTTACAACTTGTCCGAAATCCATAAACTCTGTCACATAACCTCTTAATAACTTATCAATTACATTTGAAATGCCACCTGCTACAATAAAACTCAAGAATATTTTTAACTTTTTATCTACAAACTCATTTTGCGTTGTAATAAATTTAAAAATAACACCTAAAACAATAAGATTTGTTAGTACATACATAATCGTGGAATTAGACCCTATCCCATAAGCTGCACTATTATTTTCATTAACTTTAAAATTCAATATTCCAGAAATGATACTAATTTCTCCAATACTTTGAACCCAAATTTTAAGTGCTTGGTCAATCAAAATTATTATAACTACTATACTAATTAATAAGATAGATTCTTTTGTCCATTTTTTGTTCATTTTTGCTTCCTTCCTTTCGTCCCCACTGGTTCCGGGTTTAAATGGGGACGTTTCTTATTTTTATAATTAA